>JAICVP010000325.1 GCA_025935275.1 Thermoleophilia bacterium | reverse complement strand
CGTCGCGGAGATGACCTTGAAGGTGGAGCCCGGGATGAACAGGCCCTGTGAGATCCGGTCGAGAAGGGGCGCGGCGGGCGTGCAAGGGGCTCCGGCCGCGTCGCGCTGGATCTGGTTGAAATGGCCCTCGACGAGATTGGGGTCGTACGTCGGCTGCGAGGCCCAGACGAGCACCTTGCCTGTCTTCGGGTCGAGTGCGACCGCGGCTCCGCACTCGCCCGCCAGGGCGTCCTGCGCGGTTCGCTGCGCCTGCGCGTCGATCGTGGTGACGACGTCGTTGCCGCGCTGCGTGATCCCCTGCAGCTTGTCGAGCGTGTTGTTGAGGAGTGTGTCGAGGTTCGCGTTCGAGCCGGTCAGGTAGTCGTTCAGCGACGACTCGAGGCCGGTGCGGGAGCGCTGGATGGTGGAGTAGCCGACCGGGCGCGCCGCGAGCTCGTCCGTTGGATACGTGCGGAGGTACCAGGTGCGGCCGAGCTGCTCCTTGCGCACCTTGCGGTTCCGGGCGAACGGGGTCTTCCCGTCGGAGGCGAAGATGGAGCCGCGGTCGATCGTGAGCTGGCGGACGATCAGCTGCGGGTTCCCCTGCCTCGCTTCGAGGTCGGGCGCCTTCCAGAGCCAGTAGGTCGTCATCACGATGAGCGCGACGAAGAGCGCGACAAGGACGAAGAAGAGCCGGCGGACCTGGGCGTTCACGAGGTCTCCCGGTTCACGCGGTCGGAGATCATCAGCAGGAGGGCGAGGATCCCGAAGTTGGCGACGATGCTCGACCCCCCGTAGGAGACGAACGGCAGCGTGATGCCGGTGAGCGGGATCAGGCCGCTGACGCCGCCCATGATGATGAACGCCTGGATCCCGATCGCCGCGGTGAGACCGACCGCGAGGAGCTTCGAGAAGCCGTCGGAGGCCTGGAGGGCGATCTTGAAGCCCCGGTAGCAGAAGACGATGTAGAGGAGAACGAGGCCCGCGGCGCCCGCGAGCCCGAGCTCCTGGGTGATGCCCGCGTAGATGAAGTCGGTCTCGAGGAAGGGGATGTAGGTCTGCCCGTCGGCAGTGAGGAGCACTCCGCGCCCGAGGCCCTGCCCGAAGAAGCCGCCGCCCGAGATCGCAAAGATGGACTGCGCGAGCTGATAGCCCTGGTCGTAGACGGGGCAGGCGCTCGAGAACGTCCAGCTGCAGTCGAGCCAGATCGAGACGCGCTCACGCACGTGGGGGGTCACGTGGTAGAGCGCATAGGCGCCGGCCGCGAACAGGCCCAGCCCGACGGCCACGTAGGGCCAGCGCGCCGTGGCCACCCAGAGCATGGAGAGGAAGATCGAGAAGTAGAGGAGACCGCCGCCGAGGTCGTTCGTCTGGAAGAGGACGAGCATCGCCCCGCCCCAGATGACGAGCAGCGGGCCGAAGTGCTTGAGCGACGGCATGCCGAACCGCCCGGCCCCCATCGAGAGCATCTCGCGGTTGTCCCGCAGGTAGCCGGCGAGGAAGACGACGAGCAGAACCTTCGCGAACTCGCCCGGCTGGAAGACGATTCCGCCGACTCCGACCCAGAGGTTCGCCCCGTTGATCGTCCGCCCGAAGTGCGGGATGGCCGGCAGCATGAGCAGGAAGATCGCCGTCAGGCCGAGGACGTACTTGTAGCGGTCGAGCGTCCGGTAGTCCCGCACGAAGACCACGAGCAGTGCGAACACCGCGAGCCCGACGACGACCCACAGGCCCTGGCGGAGGGCCAGGTCCGGGTCGATGCGGTAGATCATCGTCAGCCCGACCGCGGTGAGCAGGCCGCCGAGCGGGAGGAGGAACGGATCCGCGTTCGGGAGGGCGAAGCGCAGGATCACGTGCGCCGCCACGAAAATGGCGATGAAGAAGGCCGCGTAGGAGAGGGAGCCGGCCGAGACGACGTCCTGGCGGGCGATGTAGACGGCCGTGAAGCCGGCCGCGGTCAGCAGGCCGACGAGCAGGAGATTGACGAGCTCCCGATTGCGCAGCGTCAAAGCTAGGGCGATGCCTCCTGCTCGTAGGGGTCGAGCCGGTCGCGGGCGGAGTCGTAGGAGGAGAGCTCGTGGTCGAGGAGGAGCGCGCGCTCGGAGGGGGTGAGCTGCACGGCCTTGAGCTGGCTCACGTAGCGCGCCCGGTAGAGGTGCACGCCGCCGGCGAGATCCCAGGGCACACCCTGGTAGACGGCGACCTGCCCGTCGTCGTCCACGCCGATGAAGTTGGCGCG
>JAICVP010000072.1 GCA_025935275.1 Thermoleophilia bacterium | reverse complement strand
CGAAGCCAGCGTCCGCAGCCGCCTCGACGAGCGCCTGCGTGAAGCCGCGATCGCGCGACCAGTAGAGCTGGAACCACTGCCGCGCGCCCGGTGCTGCCTCGGCCAGCTGCGCTGCCGAAGCGCCTCCGAGCGTCGACAGGCACATGACCGTTCCGGCCGCAGCCGTCCCTCGGGCCATCGCGAGGTCGCCGTCCGCGTGGGCGAGGTACTGGAACGCCGTCGGGGCGACGAGGACGGGCATGGAAAGCTCGCTCCCGAGCACGGTCGTCGTCGTCGTCACCGACGCCACGTCGACCAGCATGCGTGGCCGCAGGTGCCAGCGGCGGAACGCCGCCACGTTCTCGGCCAGCGTGCGCTCGTCGCCGGCGCCGCCGACGAAGTACCCCCAGGGGCCCGGGTCGACCTTCTCCTCGGCGAGGCGCTCGTAGTCCCAGGCGTTCACCGGCTCGGACACGCCGCCGATCCTAATGCGTCCCCTCGGGCGGCGAGGCCCCGCCTCCGGCACGCGAAAAGCGCAGCGGGCGAGGACGCAGGGAGCCTGCGTATGGACATACGCGGGCGACCGAGGACACGGCCAGCTGCAGCTTTGCAGCAGCTGGAGGTGCTGGCCCTTGCTGTCCGGAGGGGCGCTCTCTAGAGAGGGTGGGCTTCGAGCGCGGACGGGGCGAGGCGCAGGAACGCGGCCACGACCTCCGGGTCGAACTGCGTGCCGGCGCCACGTTCGAGCTCCTTGCACGCTTCCTCGAAGGACATCGCCTTGCGGTACGGGCGGTCGGTCGTCATCGCATGGAAGGCGTCGCACACGAAGATGACGCGTGACTCCACCGGGATGTCCTCTCCGGCGAGCGTGTCGGGATAACCCTTGCCGTCCCAGCGCTCGTGGCAGTGGCGCACGATGGGGCGGACGGCCTCGAGACGCGCGATCGGGGCGAGGATCCGCTCGCCGAGCTCGGGATGGGTCTCCATGATCGTGCGCTCCCGCTTCGTGAGCGGGCCCGGCTTCAGGAGGATCGTCGAGGGGATGCCGATCTTGCCGATGTCGTGGAAGAGAGCGCCGAGCTCGAGGCGCTTGAGGGCGGTCGCGTCGAGGCCGAGCTCACGGCCGACCTCGAGGGCCATGTCCGTGATCCAGCGCGCGTGGGAGGACGTGTACTCGTCGTTCGCCTCGAGCGCGTTCGCGAGAGCCTCGACCGTGGAGAAGAAGGTCTCCTCGAGGTTGTCGTACGCGCCCGCGTTCTGGATCGCGAGCCGCGCCTGGTGTGCGATGCCGGCAAAGAGGCGCATGGTGCGCAGTGAGAAGCCCTGCGTGTCCATGGCGACGATGCAGCCGCAGCGCTCGCCCTCGAAGTGGAGGGGCGCGACCGCGTAGTTCGCGCCCGGCTCCGGCACGCCGTCGATCGCCTCCAGCTGGTCCGGCCCGATCGTGAACGGCTCGGAGGCCGAGAGGAAGGTGCTCGTGACGGCGTTCGGATAGCTCAGGCGCTCGGTCTGCGCGCGGATCTGGTCGTTGTAGCCCCAGAACGCGCGGGGCGTCAGGTCTCCGCCGGAGGTGTCCTCGAGCCAGACGGAGACGCGCGGCGAGCCGAGCGAACGGGCGGTCAACTCGACGATGCGGTCGAGGACGTCGTCCATGCCGTCCACGCCGGCCACTTCGCGGCCGAAGTCGAGCAGGGCATTCGCGATCCAGAGGGATTCCTTGGCCAGCTCGGCTTCCTTGCGCTCGGCCTCGTACAGACGGGCGTTCTCGAGCGCGACGGAGGCGTGGCCGGCGAGCACCTCGAGGAGCCGGACGTCGTCCTCGTCGAACTGGGCGACTCCGAGCTTGGAGATGACGACGACGCCGCTGACCCGCGAGCCGTACTTGAGCGGAACGGCGACGACGGACTCGTCGATGTCCTCGGTGTTCGGAATCGTGACTGCAAACTCGCAGTCCATCGCGTTCGCGAGGAGCAGGGAGCGCCCGGTCTCCGCGACCCAGCCGGTAAAGCCTTCGCCGAACTCGCAGGTGAGGTCCTCGGCGCTTTCCTCCGTGTACTGGCCGAGCGTGCCCTTGAAGGCGATGGGATAGAGCGTGGTGCCGTCCGCGAGATACACGCGGCAGTTGTGGTAGTCGATGAGGCCGCGGAGCTCGTTCACGATCACGGAGCCGATCTGCCGCACGTCGTTCAGGCGGTTGAGGCGGCCCGCGAGGCTCTGCAGCATCTTCAGGTGCGCGATCGAGCGAACGTCCTCGCGCCCGTTGACGCCTGGGCGCTCCGTGGCCGTGTCGTCGAAGAGGACGCTCTGGTTCTTGCCGCGCGCCTTGGCGGCCATCATGGCGGACTCGGCGCAGGCGACGAGCTCGCGGGGGTTCATCGCGTGCTCGGGGCCCTGGGCGATGCCGATGGAGAGCGTGAGCCGGCCCGCCTGGTCGAACTCCTCGGTGAGCATGCGCTCGGTCAGGCGTGCGGCGAGGCCCAGCGCGTCGCCCGCGTCACAGGAGGCCATGATGACGCCGAACTCCTCGCCGCCGAGGCGGCAGACGACGTCGGAGCCGCGCACGGTCTGGCGCAGGATGTCTGCGAGCGCGACGAGCACCTGGTCGCCCGTGCCGTGGCCGTAGATGTCGTTGACGCGCTTGAAGTCGTCGATGTCGAGCATGAGCACGGCGATCGAGTCGTGCGCCCGGCTGATCCGGTTGAGCTCGGCGCGCAGGCGATCGTGGAAGTAGCGGTGGTTGTAGAGCCCGGTGAGGGAGTCGGTCTGTGCCTCCAGTTCGAGCCCCGCGCGCACCTGCGCGTTGTCGAGGGCGAGCGCGGCCGCATCACCGAAGCGCTGCGCCAGGTCAAACTCCCCCTCCGTGAAGGCTGCGTCATCGCCGAGGCGATAGACGTTCAGCGCGCCCTTGATCGCACCGCGCGCGACGAGCGGGACTGAGATCAGAGCCTCGGGCTCGTCCGGGGGTGTCCCGGGCACGACCTTCACCCGCGGGTCGAGATGCGCGTTGTTGACCAGCTGTGGCTCCCGGTTCTCGACGACCCAGCCCGTGATGCCTTCGCCGTAGAGCGGCTGGTCGCCCATGATCTCGTCCGCCCACTTGTCGCGGGACATGAGCGGGATGAGCACCCTTCGGTTGTCGTCGGCCTGGTAGATCGTGAAGGCGTCGAAGGGGATGAGATCGCCGAGGGTGTCCGCGATCCGCTCGAGCACGGCGTCGAGCTGCTGCTCGGACAGGACCACGTGGAAGACGTCCGCGAGGCGGCGGTAGGAGTCGACCAGCGTGTCGACTCGTGTCAGCGCAGGGCGGGTCGGAGGCGTCATTGACGCGTCGTCTCGAGCGACGTGTTCTCGCAGTACTCCCATTGGCCGCGGCATCCTTCCCGAAAGCTGCCTAAACCTCAATTCTTGCGTCTTTCGTCGCCGTCCCCCTCCCTGGAAAGGGGGATTAGGCCCAGTTGCCCCAGCCGCCCGGTTGGAGGATGATCGAGGGCCCAGGAGTCCAACAAGGAGGTCTGCGGTGCCCCCGCACTGGTTTCGCCCCCTCAACCCCGATCCGCACCCGCTGAAGCACGACGAGAAGATCATCGCCCGCTTCAAGAGCAAGGACGGGAAGCGCAAGTTCGCCGTCACGACGTGCGCCGAGAAGCCGGATCCCGCGGCGATCGAGCTCGTCGACGACGATCTCGACCGCGACGACGACTAGCTGACGGCGAGCAGGGCTTCGGCCTCGCGGATGTAGCGCTCGGCGCCGGCGGCGCGGAAGAACGCGAGCGCGAGCTCGAGCTGCTCGTCTGCCTCCGCTTTCCGGCCGGCATCGACGAGCTGCTCGGCCGCCGAGAGGCGCGTGATCGCTGCGTCCGCGTGCGCTCCGATGCGTTCGTAGATCTCGGCGGCGCGCAGTGCTTCTCCCTCGACGATCGCCTCGGCGCCTTCGAGCCAGCCTGTCCGCCAGCGCACCTGCTTGGTCGCGACCCCAAGGTCAGCGCCTCGTCCCAGCTCGACGAGGAGCGCCGAGAACTCGACGATCCACGGGCCCGCGGGCGAGACCGGGTTCTCCTGCCAGGCGGCGAGCAGCTCATCGACGAGAGCTGATGCGGCCGGCGCGTCACCGGACGCGTGCACGATGCTCGCCCGCGTGGTGATCGCAGGGAACCGCACCTGTGGGTCACCCTGTTTCTCGGCCAGCTCGACCGCTGCGGCCGAGCTCTCCAGGGCGTCTATGAGCGCATCTCTGCCCAGGTGGACACGGGCACGAAGGATGTGAGCGTCGGTGGCGTTGAGGGCGTCCGACGTGAGCGAGAGAAGCGCGTCGGAGCTTGTCAGCAGCTCGTCCCAGGCGCCTTCCCAGTAGAGGCGGTCCAGCAGCTGGGTCTCGGCCCAGGCGATGCCGACTGCGTGCCCGAGGCGCCGGGCTTCCTCCAGGGACTGCTCGATGAGGCCGAAGCCACGGTCGAGGTCGCCGAGCCCGATCTGGATCGCCGAAAGGTTGTTCATGGCTCTCATGCGCTCGAACGAATGGGTCGGCGCGGTCGAGATGCTTCGTTCCAGGTCTTCGATTCCACGGAGATCGCCGCTCACGGCTCGGGCGATCCCACGGGTGTTCAGCGCGTGCGCCTGCAGCTCCTCGAGGCCGAGCGCCACCGCGAGCTCGAGCGCTTCCTCGGCAAGCCGGCTCGCCTCGTCCATCTCGTCGGCGATTCCGTAGAAACGCGCTCGGTTTGCCAGCGCGGCCGCCTTGGCCGGCGAGGGAGGACTGTCCTCGAGCAGCGACACCGCGCGATCGACAGTCTGAGCCGCTTCGTGGCTTCGACCCTCGGTGAAGTGCAGCACGTCCGCCAGTCCGACCAGCGCCATGGCAGCGTGCTCTCGGTCCCCGCTCTCCGTGAATTCGTCCACGGCTTCGCGCAGTGCGTCCTTACCGCCTCGCTCGCCGTGGAAGAGCGCCTTGCCGAGAGAGACGAGGACGAACGCTCGGCCGGGGTCCCCTTCCGGCCAGAGCTCGAGAGCCCGCTCATAGAAGCGTGCGGCGGCCGGGAACGCGTGCAAGGCAAACGAGCGATCACCGGCCTCGACGAGCGCCGTTCGTGCCCGGGCGGCCAGCTCGGGATTCTCATGTCCGGAGCGCAGGTCGAGGTCGAGCGCGCTGAGATAGTGGTAGGCGACCATGTCCGCGAGGTCCTCGGGGCGGTCGCCTGCGAGCGCTTCGATCCAGCTCGCCGCGAGCGCGTGCATCTCCGCACGGCGCCTGCGGGGAATCTGGCTGTAAGCGACGTCGCGCACGAGCACGTGGCGGAAGACGTAGGCGGTCTCGCCGGCAACCGAGCTGCGACGCTCGCGGCGCACGAACTCCTTGCGCTCGAGCGCGTGAATCGCCTGCTCGACCTCCGCCCGTGGGAGATCGAGGACTGCGCGCACGGCTCCCGGCCAGAACACTTTCCCGACGATCGCGGCCGCCTGGACGAGGGTCTTCTCGTCGGCCGGCAGGGTGTCGAGGCGGGCGGCGATGATGCCCTGAACGGACTCCGGCAAGGGCAGCTCCTCCTCGGCCTGGGCGAGCATGCGCACGAACTCCTCCGCGTAGAGCGGGTTTCCGCCCGCCCGGGTGAGGAGCTCGCTCCGCCGCTCGGACTGAAGCCCGCCGTCGAGCAGGGAGGAGACCAGCGCAGCGGTGTCTTCCTGCGAGAGCGGGGTGAGCGAGATCGTGGTCGCGTTGCGCTTGCCTCCGCCCCAGCCGGGCCGGCGGTCGAGGAGCTCCGGCCGCGCCGTGCACAGGATCAGGAGCGGCACGTCGGTCATCCAGTCCGCCATCTGGTCGACGAAGTCGAGCAACCCGTCGTCGGCCCAGTGGACGTCCTCGAAGACCAAGATGAGCGGCCGCTGCTCGGCCAGCGCCTCGAAAAACCGCCGCCAGGCTGCGAGGGCCTCGGCCGCGTGGTCACCTCCCGACTCGGCGCCGACCCCGAGCCCGGCGAGTGGGCGGAGGTGGCTTTCCACCCAGCCGGCTTCCTCGTTTTCCTCGATCACGTGCTCGACCGCCGCCCGCAACTTGGTCTGTGCGGCCTCGGCGTCGTCGCTCTCCAGGATCCCGGCCTGCGCCTTCGTCATCTCACCGAGCGCCCAGAAAGCGACGCCGTCGCCGTAGGGGAGGGAGCGGCCCTGGCGCCACGTGACGTACTGGGCCGGATCGGAGTCGAGCGCGGAGAAGAGTTCCCACACCAGCCGGCTCTTGCCGATCCCCGGGACGCCGACCAGCGTGACGAGCTGCGGCGCCCGGTCGCGCTGCGAGCGGGAGACCGCGTCGAGGAGGGAGTCGAGCTCGTCCCTCCGACCGACCAGCGGCGCGCCGCCGCGGAAAGCGATGTCCACGCCAAGCCTGGCCTTCGGCGCGACGGGCTCCCAGACGGACACCGGCTCGGATTTGCCCTTCGCCTGCACCGGCTCGGCTTCCCGGTACTCGATTCCGTGAGCGGTCGCCCGCCACGTGGCCTCGTCGACGAGGATCCCGTCGGCGGGGGCCGCGCTCTGCAGGCGCGAGGCCGTGTTGAGAACGTCTCCGGCTGCGAGCTGCTCGCCGTGCTCCGGGCGGGCGGCGAGGTTGACGAGCGCTTCCCCCGTCGCCGCGCCGATGCGGAGGGAGAGGCCGAGCGCGGGATCTTCCGCGTTCAGCTCGGAGATCGCCTCACGCACGGCGAGGGCGGCGCGGACGGCGCGCTCGGGATCGTCCTCGTGGGCCACCGGTGCGCCGAAGACCGCGACCACCGCATCGCCGATGAACTTTTCCACGGTGCCGCCGAAGCGCTCGAGCTCGGCCTTCGCCCGGGCGTGGTACGGCGAGAGGAACGCGCGCACATCCTCGGGGTCGAGCCGCTCGGAGCGGCCTGTGAAGCCGACGAGGTCGACGAAGACGGCCGTGACCACCTTGCGCTCCTCGGCTGCGACCCGTTCTTCCTCCTCCAGGGCGGCTCCGCAGGAGGTGCAGAAGGCGAGCCCGGGAGGAACGACGGTGCCGCACGAGGGGCACGGCCTTCCCAGCGCGCTTCCGCAGTTCCCGCAGAAGAGCGCACCCGCGGGATTGGCGAAGCCGCATGCCGCGCACGAGGAAGCAGACATGGCCTGGCTAGTCTAGGCTCGGCGCGAAATGGAGCAAGGGCGCCGGCCGGGCCTTTCCGAGGCAATAGGGGTCTGGTCGCTGTTTGCCCTCGTCGCGCTCGCGATCCTCGTCACGTACACGCGCCTTCCGCACGAGGCGCTCTACCACACGAGCGGGGACGGAATCGAGGCCGGCGCAGGGCGCGCCCTCGTTTTTGCGGGATTCCCGGTCGCGCTGATCGCGATCCCACTCGCCTGGATCGCCGTCGCGCGGCTCCGCACCCGGCCGGCCGTCGCCGCAGGAGTGCTCGCAACGATTCTCTGCGCCACCGTCGGGTTCCCGGGCGTGATCGACCAGGCCGACCTCGATGCGAGGCCGGTGAACGCGCTCGCAGGGATCGGAGCGCTGCTGGCTCTGGGCCTGACGGCGGTTGCTCTCCGGGGCGGCGGCCTCGGCGAGTCGCAGCCGTTCAACCGGTGGGACGTCGCGAGGATCGCGCTCGCGGTCGTGCTCGTCCTCGCCGCCCTTCCGTGGATCTGGGCCGAGCTCGGCTTCTACGTGGACGACGCTCCGGTGATCGGCGACCCGTTCATCGCCGAGCAGGTCAAGCCGTCGCTCGGCGGCGAGCCGTCTCTCCATGCGGTCCATCTGGGACACCACCACGGGCTTGACGGGATCCTGCTTGCCCTCGGCGCACTCGTGCTCTCCCGCGTGCCCTCGCGAATGCCGCGCAAGGGCGAGGGCACCGCGCTCGCCGCCTACGTCGCGCTGCTCCTGACCTACGGTCTCGCCAACGCGCTCCAGGACGGCTGGAACGAGCAGCTCGTCAAGCGCGGCACCTCGGACTTCAAGCTGCCGAGCGTCATCAGGCCGGATTTGAGCGCGGCCTGGCTGGGCATCCTGCTCGGAGCCCTTGCCATCTATTTCGTGCTTTTCCGCGTAGGTAGAGTGAATCGACCCGAAGGAGAGATTCGATGACAAGACGCGCACTGGCGCTCCTGCTCGTACTCACAGCTTCCGTTCTCGCCCTCTCTGCGTGCGGCGGCGGAAGCAGCTCCTCCTCGACCACCCCGGCTTCGACGAGCGGCGGCGGTGGCGGAGGGGGAGGCTCGACCGTGAAGATCTCGGCCGACCCGAGCGGAGCCCTGAAGTTCGAACAGACCGACGTGTCCGCGACCGCGGGCTCGATCACGATCGATTTCACGAACATGTCCTCGCTCCCGCACGACGTCAAGATCGAAGGGAACGGCGCCAGCGGCGGGACCGACGAGATCACGGACTCGTCGACGACTGCGACCGTCGATCTCGAGCCGGGGACGTACACGTTCTTCTGCTCCGTGGACGGCCACCGTGCTGCCGGGATGGAGGGCACCCTCACCGTCAAGTAGCTTGGCGCCGCTCCTGATCGACCTGCGGCACCTCGGCCGCCCGCGAGTCATCGCGGCCTACCTCCTCGCGGGCGACGAGCCGGCCCTGGTCGACTGCGGGCCGACGAGCTGCCTGGAGGGGCTCGAAGCGGGTCTCTCCGGGCAGGGGCTCACGGTCGAGGACCTTCGCCACCTCCTGCTGACGCACATCCACCTGGATCACGCGGGTGCGGCGGGAGCGCTTGTCCGCCGGAATCCCGGGCTCCAGATCCACGTGAGCGAGATCGGAGCGGCGCACCTCGTGGATCCAGCCCGCCTCGAGGCGAGCGCACGCCGGCTCTACGGGGACGACTTCGACCGGCTCTGGGGCGAGCTCATCCCCGTCCCGGAGGAGAACGTCCACGTGGTGGGGGGTGAGGTGCTCGGGCTCGAGGCCTGGCCGACTCCCGGGCATGCTTCGCATCACGTCTCGTACCTCTCGCAGGACGG
>JAICVP010000223.1 GCA_025935275.1 Thermoleophilia bacterium | reverse complement strand
GGCGCGCGCGTGCTCCTCCTCCCCGGCCTCGCTCTCCAGCGCGCGACGACCCGCGAGCCCCACGTGGACGAGACGCGGGTCGCACTGCAGGCGGTCGCCTCCGTCCTGCGTCGCGAGCTCGACTGAGGGTCTCCTGAGCATGGCTCCCGGCCGATACAGGCCGGGTGCGGCGCTACACCCCTCTCCTGCTCGTCCTCGCCGTCCCCCTGCTCTTCATCGTCGCCGTCCAGCAGGAGCAGCGGCGCAACGAGCATCGGCTCGGGGAGATCGCGAGCGAGATCGCGGGACGCAACGTCGACGTCCACTGCCCCGGGCTTCTGGCCCGCCTCGCCGACGTCTCGGCCCATGCTGGCACGGTCTTCTTCGACGAGCAGGGCCGCCCGGCGAGCTTCACCGACCTCGACGAGGAGACCTGCTCCGAGCTCGAACGCTTCGCGGAAGGCAAGACCGGCCAGGGCGAGGATGAACAGGTCGCCCGGGCGCTTCACGTGCTCGCGCACGAGTCATCGCACCTCGCCGGAGTCCGGGACGAAGCGGCCGCCGACTGCTACGGCCTCCAGCGAACCGCTTTCGTCGCCGAGCGCCTGGGAGCGGATCCGGCCGAGGCGCAGCGCCTAGCCCGACTTGCGCTCGCCGAGCGCGCAATCACGGCACCGGCCGACTACCGCTCGTCGGAGTGCCACGACGGCGGCGCGCTCGACCTCGATCCCGACTCGCCCGTCTGGCCCTAGGCCTCTGAGAGCTCGACGCGGTCGATCGTGACCGGCTCGCGCGGCCGGTCGCTCCCGTCGCGGTCGACTCCGGAGATCTGGTCGACGACATCCATCCCGGAGGTGACACGCCCGAACACGGTGTGCTTCCCGTCCAGCCACGGCGCCGCCCCGGTTGTGACGATGAAGAACTGGCTGCCGTTGGTGTCGGGGCCGCGGTTCGCCATGGCGAGCGCGCCGCGCTCGACGCGGTGGTCGGTCGGCTCGTCCTCGAACTCGTAGCCGGGCCCGCCCGTTCCGTCACCTCGAGGGCAGCCGCCCTGGATCATGAAGTCGGGGATGACGCGATGGAAGGTGATGCCGTCGTAGAAGCCGTCCTTCGAGAGCTTCACGAAGTTGTCGACGGTCTTCGGCGCGTCGCCCTCGAAGAGCTCGATCTCGATCGCGCCGTGATTGGTGTGGAGGGTGGCTTGGCTCATCGGGCCACCCTAGCGAACGCCTCGCCCCGCTGACCCGAACCGCCGCGATCCGCTCGAATCCAGCCTGCGCCGGTTCGCGTAGTCCCATTGATGGCAATGGGCTTCGGCAGGCACTGAGGCACGTGCGAGACGCGGCACGCGCCTACTGGCTCCGCACACCCGGCTACGGGGAGATTCGCCCGGTTCGCCTGCCTGACCCAGGACCGGGCGACGTCTTCGTCCGCACCGTGCGCTCCGGAGTCAGCCGCGGCACGGAGACGCTCGTGTTCCGGGGAGGCGTACCCTCGGATCAGTACGCCGAGATGCGGGCGCCCTTCCAGGAAGGGGACTTTCCGGGCCCGGTCAAGTACGGCTACCTCAGCGTGGGCGTCGTGGAGCAGGGGCCTCCGGAGCTCGACAGCCGGACCGTCTTCTGCCTCTATCCGCACCAGACCTCGTACGTCGTCCCGGCGGCTGCGGTCACCGTGGTGCCCGACGACGTGCCCGCCGAGCGTGCCGTCCTCGCCGGCACCGTGGAAACGGCGGTCAACGCACTGTGGGACGCCGCCCCGCTGGTCGGCGACCGGGTCGCGGTCGTCGGCGCGGGCATGGTCGGCTGCGCGGTCGCCCGACTCCTGAGCCGGTTCCCATCCGTGGAGGTGACACTCGTGGATGTGGTCGAGGAGCGGGCCGGCGTCGCGGCGGCACTGGGCGTGGACTTCGCGACTCCGTGTGAGGCCGCGGGCGCACGCGACCTCGTCTTTCACACGAGCGCGACCTCGGCGGGGCTGCAGCTGTCGCTCGAGCTGCTCGGCCCCGAAGGGGCGGTCATGGACCTCAGCTGGTACGGGGACGCCGAGGTTCAGGTGTCACTCGGCGGCGCGTTTCACTCGCGCCGGCTCGCCATCCGTTCGAGCCAGATCGGCACGCTCTCCCCCGCGCGAAGCGCGAGGCGCACGACTGCGGACCGCCTGGCGCTCGCACTGGAGCTGTTGCGCGACCCGGCCTTCGACGCTCTGGTCACGGGGGAGTCTCACTTCGACGAGCTCCCGGACGTGATGGCCCGGCTCGCCGCCGGAAGCCTCCCGGCGCTCTGCCACACGATCACCTACGGCCAGGGATAGAGGTGTTCAGCGTCACGGTCCGCGACCATTTCATGATCGCCCACAGCCTCCGCGGAGAGACCTTCGGGCCCGCGCAGCGGCTCCACGGCGCGACCTACATCGTCGACGCGACCTTCTGGCGCGAAGAGCTCGATGAGGACGGCATCGTCGTCGACATCGGCCGGGCCGCGGAGGCCTTGCGCGCCGTCCTCGCCGAGCTGAACCTCCGGAACCTCGACGACGAGCCCGCGCTCAAGGGAATCAACACGTCCACGGAAGCGCTCGCCCGGGTGATCGCAGACCGGCTTGCCGAGCGCACGCATGCCGGCGCCCTGGGCGACACGGCGGAGCTCGACAGGCTGACGGTCACTCTGCGCGAGTCGCACGTCGCCTGGGCCAGCTACGAGCGCGCGCTGTGACCGCAGTTCACGTTGTCGTCCCGAAAGGCATCGACGACCCCGCACGGCCGAGCGGAGGGAACGCCTACGACCGCCGCGTGTGCCGCGCGCTCGCCCAGCGAGGCTGGCCGGTACGCGTCCACGCCGTGCCCGGAGGCTGGCCACGGCCGGACCGGGAGGCCTACACCGGCCTCGAGAAGGTCGTGCGGCGCATCCCCGACGGGGCCCTGACGCTGCTCGACGGGCTCGTCGCCTCGACTGCACCCGACGTGCTCGTCCCGCAGGCGAGCCGCCTGCGTCTGATCCCGCTCGTGCACATGCCCCTCGGCCACGGCGCGGCAGATGCGGACGCGTGCGCGCGGGAACGCGCCGTCCTCTCGGCCTCGGCCTCGGTGGTCACCACGAGCGCCTGGAGCCGGCGAAGGCTTCTGGAGCTCTACTCGCTGCCGGACGACCGCGTGCACGTGGCCGAGCCGGGGGTCGACCCGGCGCCGCTCGCCCCGGGCACCGCGGGCGGCGGCTCTTTCCTCTGCGTGGCAGCGGTGACTCCCGGGAAGGGCCACGACCTGCTCGTAGGAGCGCTCGCAACGCTCAGGGACCTGTCCTGGGGCTGCCTCTGCATCGGCAGCCTGGAGCGCGAGCCGAGGTTCGTGAAGGCCCTCAGGCGTCGTGTCTCGGAAGCGCAGCTCACGGAGCGCGTTCGGTTCACTGGGCCACGCACCGGGCGAGATGTCGAGCAGAGCTACGCGACTGCCGATCTCCTCGTCCTGCCGTCGCGGGCCGAGTCGTACGGGATGGTGGTCACCGAGGCGCTCGCCCACGGCCTGCCCGTGGTCGCAGCGGACGTGGGTGGCATCTCCGAAGCTCTCGGGCATGGAGCGGATGGCGTGCGGCCGGGGCTGCTCGTTCCCTC
>JAICVP010000256.1 GCA_025935275.1 Thermoleophilia bacterium | reverse complement strand
GTCAACAGCTTTGAGGGGAGAGGTGGGGAAGAAATAGCGATTCGGCGTGCTGCTCGCGACCGCGGGCGCGGCGGAGGCACCGAGGGGATGCCGTAATCCGCTAAGTGAGGGGGGTCCAGCTCACGGGACTGGGTCCCGCCGTCACTGCTTCACTTCGAAGGCGCCGAAGTCGCAGCGGTTGCCTTGCGGGCGCTTCACGCCGCGCTAATCCTTTCAGCCCGGAACGCGATCCCGGCGGCCAAGTGCCCGGTGAACAACGCGTCCTTCGGCGATCGCGACATACGCGTCGTCCTCATGAACGGAGGGTTTTCCGCCTGGCCGCCGCCGATTCAACCCGCGGCGAATTACGCGCCGGCCCGCGTCTGCTCTTCTTCGGGGACGAGTTTCCAGACGAAGTAGAGGATCGCGGCGAGGAAGACGAACGCCTGCTCGACGTTCATGAGGATGCCCCCGAAGTTCTGGTCGCGCTCGGCGGAGATTCCCCAGAGCCGCGGCGCGTCCGCGTAGAAGTCGTAGAAGGGCGTCGAGGCGAAGGTGAGCCCGAGGCCGAGGAACGTCGCGCCGACGAAGGCCGCCCCCAGATAGCCGATCTTCACGGGCGCGCCGATGTCCGCGGGCTCGTCGGCGAGAACGGGCCACCAGAAGACGATTCCGATGGCGATCAGAAGCAGGTGCTCGATGTTGAGCGTCCACGCGTGTTCCAGCGCGAAGTCGTAGAAGAGCGCGAGGTGGATCGCGTACCAGCCCACGAGCCACAGCGGGAGCGCGATTCGCGGGCGCGTCAGGACGGCGAACGGCTTCCCGCCCGCCCGCGCGACGGAGGCTCGCATCGCGGGGGTCAGCCCGAGGATGAGGAGGGGCGGCGCCCAGTCGGCGATCATCACGTTCTGCAACAGGTGGAAGAGGAGGAGGTAGTTGGCTGCGATCGTCTCCAGCGGAGAGTTGAGCGCGCCCGCGATCAGAAGGAGGCCGACGGAGAAGAGAGCGATCCGCCAGGCGGGAGGCCGCTCGGCCCGCGCCGCCCGGCCGTAGAGCGCCGCCGCGACCACCACGAGCGCCAGAAAGAGCGGCTCGAAGGTGAACGAAGAGGGCGCGGGGCTCACGCGGCGACGCTGCGGTCGTCCTCGGTGGGACGAAAGAGGCGGCGGTGCTGGGCGATCAGCGTCAGGGCGACGAAGGTCCCCAGGGTCAGGAGCTGCTCGGCCATCATCACGAGGCCTGCGAGCCGCTGGTCCTCGAGCGGGGAAAGCCCCAGAAGCCGGTCCGGCTGCTCTGCGTAGCTCCCGTAGAGCGGGCGCATGGCGAAGATGAGCACGTCGGCCAGGATTTGCCCGGCCGCGAAGAGCGCGATCGCGAGCGCGAGCTTTCCGGCGAAGGAGAGCTCGCGGCGGCGGGCCGGGTCGACGAGCTGGATCCACACGAGCAGCCCGACGAGGACGAACGAGATGTGCTCGAGGTCGTGCACCACCTGGTGTGTGAGCGTGTAGTCATAGGCAGCCGGCACGTGCCAGGCGGCGATCACGACCGCCCAGAGCGCAAACGCCACCTTCGGGTCGAGCAGGACGCGGAGAGCCGACCGCAGCCAGCCGAGCCGGGCGAGGCGCCCGAGGATCACCGCGGGGATCAGGAAGAAGGTGAGCGGCCCTCTGAGCGCGACGACGGCGAGCGCCACGGCCAGGTCTCCGATGATCACGTGCTGGAGCATGTGCGCCGAGAGGAGATACTCCTCGCCGATGTAGTCGAGCGGCGAGACGAGCGCCAACGTCCCGAGCGCGACCGCCAGCGCGAAGAGCGCGGCGCGGTCCCAGCCCGCGTGATCCTGGCGGCCGCGCCGGCGCAGCCGAAAGAACGCCTGCCCAAAGAGCGCAAGAGCGAGCGCCGCGCCCGCGAGGACCGCAATCGGCGCCTCCCAGGCCGAGGCGATCGCCTCGTGGTGGCCGGCGTGGGCGAGGATCAAGGAGCGGCGAGCACCTGGCCCAGCACCCAGAGCCCTGTGAAGGTGTACCCCACCATCAGGAGTATGAGCGGGACTTGCGCCATCACCGCGCGGCGCGCGTTCACGTGCACGCCGAGCGACACCCGGTGAGCCTCGAACACGGCCACGACATGGCCCCAGACGATCAGGGCGACCTGGAGGTACCACACGACCGAGCCCGGCACGCCCGTCCACGGAGACGCGTCCGGGACCCACTCGCGCCCGAACGGATCCGCGACCGCCGCCCACGTGAACTGGCTCGCGTAGATGAGGTAGAGGAAGTAGTGCGAGACGAAGTAGACCGCCGCAATGGGGACGAGGGTCGGCGCATAGCGGCGGGCCGCGTCGGTGACCGAGGTCGCCTCGAGCCGGGAGACGGCAGTCACGACGAGAAGAAAGGCGAGCGCGAACGCGCCCACGAGCGCGACCATGATGATCGAGTCGAGGAGGGTCTCGTGGAGCGCGAGCCACCTCGAGCGGTCGAGGAACCAGCTCTCGAGGTCGACGTAGCGCTGGGTCTGTGAGAAGCCGTCGTAGACAACGGTCGCGAGAAGGGCGAGCACGAAAGTCCCTCCTCCCGTACCGAGACTCGGCTCACGCCGCACCCCCGACCCGTAGGTCCGCAGGCGCATTCCCCGCTCCTCCGGATCCGCGTCGAGCCAGCACGCCGGGCAGTTGATCCGCTCGTCCTCGACGCAGCGGCTCGCCCTGCAGATGCCCGCCGGCCGCCGCACGTAGAGCTCGACCGGGGCGAAGCGGGCCAGCGTCCGCGCAACGACCGTGAAGAGCTCGCCGCGCGCGAGCCAGACTTCCGTTCCGAATACGGCCATCGCCACGAGCTGCAGAGCGAGGTAGGCCAGGATGATGATCGTGAGCGTCAGCGGCGTCTTGGCGGGGTCCCAGACGAGCTCCATCCAGCTCCACAGCAGAACGAGAGCCGTGGCGGGCCAGAGACCGAGCCGCTCCGGGTAGCGAAGCGCGCTCGCGCCACGGAAGGCGAGGGTGCGCTCGAGGCCGCGGCCGGCCGCGGAGAGCGGGCTGACGAAGTCCCATGCATTCCCGACGAGCGCGGTGACGATGCCGAGCCCGACCCAGAAGTCGATCCAGATCACGATCGTGGCCGGGCTCTCGAAGAAGTCCTCCGGCCCGAAGAGCCCGCCC
>JAICVP010000239.1 GCA_025935275.1 Thermoleophilia bacterium | reverse complement strand
GTCCTCGATGCGATGACACGCTTCTACGAGACCTCGTACGCGAACATCCATCGCGGGGTTTACGACCTCGGCGAGCGCGCGACCGAGGCCTACGAAGGCGCGCGCGAGAAGGCACGTGCCTTCGTGAACGCCGAGTCTGCCCGCGAGGTGGTTTTCACCCACAACGTCACGGCGGCGATCAACGTCGTCGCGTACGGCTGGGGCCTCGACAACCTCGGCCCCGGGGACCTCGTCGTCGCGACCGAGATGGAGCACCACTCCAACTTCGTCCCCTGGCAGTACATCGCTGGACGCACCGGAGCGGAGTTCGCGGTCATCCCGGTGGACGGGAGCGGAGAGCTGCAGCTCGACGAGCTCGACGGGCTGGCCGCGCGCGGGATCATCAAGGTGCTTGCCTGCGCCCACGTCTCGAACTCCCTCGGCACCGTCAACCCCGTCGAGCGCCTGGTCGCCTGGGGGCACGAGCAGGGTGCAATCGTCGTCGTCGACGGCGCGCAGGCGGCTCCGCACCGGGCGGTGGACGTGCAGGCGGTCGGCGCCGACTTCTATGCCTTCACCGGGCACAAGATGTGCGCGCCCACCGGCATCGGCGTCCTCTGGGGTCGCTCCGAGCACCTCGAGGCGATGTCGCCGTTCGAGCTCGGCGGTCACATGATCCGCAAGGTCACGGTCGAGCGGACGACCTGGAACGAGCTGCCGCACAAGTTCGAGGCGGGCACGGCTCCGATCGCCGAGGCGGTCGGCCTCGGAGCTGCAATCGACTATCTGGACGGGATCGGGCTCGAGGCGATCGAGCGCTACGAGCGCGAGCTCCTCGACTACGCATTGCCGAAGCTGGAGGCGCTCGACGGCGTGCGCGTCTTCGGCCCGCCGGCCGACCGGCGCGCGGGCATCATCTCATTCGAGGTCGAGGGCGCGCATCCGCACGACGTCGCCCAGGTGCTGGACTGGGAAGGAGTCGCCGTCCGCGCCGGTCACCACTGCAACCAGCCGCTCATGGCGAAGCTGGGGGTCCCCGCGACCACGCGCGCGAGCTTCTACCTCTACACGGTTCCCGAGGAGATCGACCGGCTCGTTGCGGGTATCGAGAAGGCACGTAAGGTGTTCTCATGAGCAATGAGCTCGAAAGCCTCTACCGCGAGGTCATCCTCGACCACTACAAGAACCCGCGCGGACACGGGGTGATCGAGGGCGCAGATGTCGAGGCCGAGGGGCAGAACCCGCTCTGCGGCGACGAGGTTTCGATCTTCGTCAGCTTCGACGGGGACAAGATCGCGGACGTGAAGTTCCGCGGCCGAGGCTGCGCGATCAGCCAGGCCTCGACCTCGATGCTCATGGAGATGGTCAAGGGCAGAACCGCCCACGAAGTCGCCGGCATGTCGAAGGAGGAGCTCCTCGATGAGGTCGGCATCCCCTTGACGCCTGTGCGGCTCAAGTGCGCGCTGCTTGGCCTCGGAGTCCTGAAGCTCGCCCTGCACAAGGGCAAGGGCACCCCGCTCCCCCAGGAGTGGGCGGGCCTGGCCCAGGACCTCGAGCTGAACTAGCCCGTGCCGGATCTGACCGTGGGCCCGGTCGAGGAGCTGCCGCCCGGGGAGGTGAAGATCGTCCGCGCGGGCGAGCTCGCGATCGGCGTCTACAACCTGAACGGGGAGTACTACGCGATCGAGGATCGGTGCTCGCACGACGACGGGCCGCTGGCCGAAGGTGACTTCGACGTCGAGGAAGCCGTCGCGATCTGTCCCCGGCACGGCGCCCGCTTCGACATCAAGACCGGCCGCGCGCTCTCCCTGCCCGCCTACCAGCCGGTCGAGGCCTTCGAGGTCTTCGTCGAGGACGGGTTGATCAAAGTTCGCGTCTAGCGTCTTTCGTTCGTCCTGAGCGGCTCGCTATGATCGGGCTACCACGGAAAGGAGGTGGTCCGATCTTGGATAGCGACTGTTCGGGCAGTGGAGGTAATCGCAGGTAGGGGCGTGTCCCCAGGACCTACGGGGAATCGCCTAGCCAGCGTGGGGGACGAAGAACCACCCAGCGCCCCTGCCTAATCCAGGCGATCTACTGTTCTTCCAGGGCGGCCTCCGGGCCGCCCTGGTTGCTTAATCCGACACGACAAATATGTTCAGTCCGTGCTCCGAGGACTCCTCGCGCTCGTGCTCGTCGCGGCGGTGACCGCCCCGCTCGCTGCCGGCCATCCGTCTCCGCCGGGCTGCACCCAGGACGCATTCTCGTTCGATTGGGGGCAGGGCATGAATATCGTCCACCGGAACGGGGACGTGGTCACGATCAACGCCAAGGTTGGCAACGACCATCTGGCGAGCGGAATCTGCGACGTGACCGACGCAACGGTGAAGTTGACGTTCCCCAACGCTGACGGAACCCCCAACGGCCAGGAATTCATCCTGGCCACGGGCGTCGATTTTCCGGCAGGTATGCCCATGAAGTCATTCGGTAAGCGAGACCTCCACGTCAATTTCGATTCAGGAGTGTTCCGCGGCTACGTGACTATCTCGGTGTCCGGAACGGTGCATGGTGCAGATCCAGACTTTCCGACATCGACTGGGTCCGGAAGGCCTCTGGTGATCTCGAGACCCCACGTGACCTTCAGCGTGTCGCCCACGATCTCGCTCGTCCCTCCGTTCACGGTCTCGTATGACTACTTCGCCGTGAACGACAGCCCGTCCGATCCGGCGGGCGAGGTGAGCAACCCGACGCCTGGAGTCGTCTCGGCGGTGGTGGCCGACGACCACTGCTCACCGGTCGACTTCGTCGACGGAGACACGTCGCCGTCCTTCCCGCCGATCATCGACAAGGGCGAGACCTGGAGGTGGTCCTGCTCGAGACCCCTGCCGGCCGGCTCGCTCGTCGACACCGCGACCTTCACGGGCTTCAGCACCCGTGACGGCCGCCTCTGGCCGAAGCGCAAGTTCGTGACCGCGTTCTGCGGGCGCCAGGTGGCGACGATCGTCGGAACCGACAAGGCGGAGACCCTCACTGGGACTCCCGGCCCCGACGTGATCGTCGCGCGCGACGGCAACGACGTCGTCGAAGGTCTCGGTGGCGACGACATCATCTGCGGTGGGGCGGGCAACGACACGCTCCGTGGCAGTGCGGGCAACGACACGCTGCGCGGCGAAGGCGGCGACGACAAGCTCATCGGCGGAGCGGGGACAGACACCCTCATCGGCGGGCCCGGCACCGACACCGAACGGCAGTAACGAGCCCGCTAGGTGCGTGCGGTGGCGTGCCGCAGCATTTCGTCGAGCCCGATCGGCTGCACGCCCAGGGCCTCGACGGCCGGGCCGATGTCCGTGACGTTGTCCTCGAACTCGAGCATGGCGACGCCGTCGCGCGCGCCGCGCAGAGGCGGAAGGAG
>JAICVP010000062.1 GCA_025935275.1 Thermoleophilia bacterium | reverse complement strand
GAAGCTCCTGCTCATGGGGCACGCGTTCGACGAGCTCGGCTGCATGCGGGTCGAGTTCAAGACGGACGCGCTGAACGAGCGGTCGCGCGCGGCCCTGGAAGCGCTGCCCGCCCGGTTCGAGGGGATTTTCCGCAAGCACATGCTCGTCCGCGACGGCGCGCTGCGCGACTCCGCCTGGTACGCCGTCACGGACGAGGAGTGGCCCGCCGTCCGGCAGAACCTCCGCGAGCGGCTCAGCCGTTCGCGCTGAGGCAACGGTAGAGCTCGGCGCAGAGCTCGGGAGTGGCCGCCGCCACGACCCGGGAATGCGGGCTGACGTCGAGCGGCGCCTCCGCGAAGGGGGGCCGGTCGGGCAGGTCGATCGCGATGCCGCGTTCCCGAACGAGTAGCTGCGCCGCGGCAATGTCCACGCTTCGGGCCGGCTTCAGCGAGCACACGGCGTCCACGCGTCCGGCCGCGAGGTGGCAGAGCGTGAGAGCCAGCGACCCCATCACGCGCGTCCGGGGCGCGAAGCCGACCATGTCGCCGATCTGGTCGGCTATGGAGTCGGTCTTGGTGGCCTCGAAGGAGAGGATCTCCGGGTCGTCCTTCGGACCGGGGCCCGCCAGGGGCCCGTCGTCGAGGAAAGCTCCTTCGCCTCGCCACGCCACCCATTCCTCTCGCGTGCCGAAGTCGAATACGTAGCCGAAGACGACGTCGGTCATGGTCCGGCCTTCGGCCACCGCGAGCGAAACGGAAAAGAAGGGAACTCCGCGCTTCGCGTTCATGCTCCCGTCGATCGGGTCGAGCACCAGGCGCGGAGTCTCCGCGCCGAACGACCGCTCTCCGAGCTCCTCCGAGACGAGCGTGAACTCCGCGCCGCTCGCGGCCAGCTCCTCCAGCCGGGCGACGACTGCCTGCTCGGAGGCGGCGTCGATGGCCGTCGTCTCGTCCCCTCCCTCGCCGGCCCCGACCACGGGCTCGCGCTCGACCCGCGTCGGGTGCGCGGCGAAGACGCCGTCCAGGTCGGCGGTGATCTGCCGCGAGAACGCCAGCCAGTCGGTCATTCGTCGAACGGCGAGAAGACGAGCCCGCTCGTCAGCTTGGGGAAGAAATACGTCGTCTTCTCCGGCAGGAGCTCACCCGCTCGCGCCACGGCGACGACCTCCTCCAGAGCCGGCGCGCGGACGAGGAAGGCCGCGTCAGCACGGCCGCTTCGCACCGCTTCCTCGGCCGCAACGGCGCTCGGCGTGTAGCGCACGTCGTCGAGCGGAAGCCGGTCGATCACCGCGGTGTCGAGCTCGGCGCCATCAGCCTCGACCAGCTGCGCCGAGTCCCTGCGGAGGAGCACGAACGCCGGGTGATCCCGGTCGAGCCCGGCCAGCGCGGCGGTTCCGGCCTCCGCGCTCGGCTCTATGTCCGTGAGCCGGAAGGAGCCGTCGAGGTCGGGTGGATCGCCGGAGATGAGCCTGTGCGTGGGAAGAATCTCCAGACCGTCGTCCTCGCTGCTCACCAGCGTGGCGAGCACGTACCCGGAGTCCTCGGTGCCCTGTTCCTCGTGGTAGGCGAGTGCGGTCTCGTACCGGTGGTGGCCGTCCGCGATGAGAAACCGGCCCTCGACCCGGCCGAGGGCGTCCACGATCACGTCGTCGCCCGCGACCCGCCAGAGACGGCTCGTCACTCCGTCGAGAGTCGCCTCCATGTCGGGCTCGCGCAGCGGAATAGCCGGGGAAGAGCCCTCGTGGACGAGGAAGACAGGCGAGAGCTTCGTGCCCACGGCGCGCAGAAGCTCGAGGCGCGCATCCTTCTGCCGCTCGAAGGTGCGCTCGTGCGGCAGCACCTGGCCGGCCGAGTACGGCAGGAGCTCCACGCGCGCGACCAGGCCGCGGCGGATGCGCGTCCCTCCATCCAGGCCGGGAAACGTCTCTTCGAGGAGCCAGACCGCGGGCTCGCCCTCGCGCACGAGGGCTCCCTCCTCCTGCCAGGCCTGGATCAGCCGCGCGGCCTCCTCGGGACTCTCGGGGCTCAGGAGGCGCACCGCGTTGTAGGGGCTCGAGGTGACCAGAGCCTCGCGCCGGTCCGGGGTGACGACGTCGTGCGGCGGTGAGACGACGGCGTCCAGCGGCCCCACCGTTCCAGGGTCGTAGCGAAGCGCCCGAAACGGCTTCAGATGCGGCACGAAGGCGCACGTTACCATCCGTCCGCGGACCTAGAATCGCCTCGTGATCGCCGAGCTCGCCGAGGATCGCGTGGTCGACGGCCTGTTCGCCGTCGCCCGCAAGCAACGCCTGCGGACACGGGGCGGAAACCCGTATCTCGCGCTCGAGCTCGTGGACTCCAGCGGACGGATCGATGCCCGCGTGTGGAACGACGTCGACCTGCTCGACAAGCGCTTTCGGGAGGGGGACGCCGTTCGCGTGCTCGGTCGGGTGGAGCGCTTTCGCGACCGGCTCCAGCTCGAGGTGCGCTCTCTCGAGCCGGCCGAGGCGGATCCCGCGTCGCTCGTCCCCGAGGCCCGGCGCGACGTCGAGGAACTCGATGGGTTCTTCGAGTTTCTGGCCGCGGAGATCTCGCACCCCGGCCTGCGGGCGCTCGTCGACCGGTTCGTCGGGGACGCGGTCTTTCGCGAGCGCCTGCGCACCCTTCCTGCGACTCCCGACTCGCATCACTCCTACTCAGGCGGTCTCCTCGAGCACACCGTGGCCGTCGCGACGTTGAGCCGGGAGTCCGCACAGCTTCACCAGCGCCTGCGCTCGGACCTCCTCCTTGCCGCAGCGCTTCTCCACGACGCCGGCCGGGTGCGGGAGCTCGACCGCGGCCCGCTTTTCCTCCCGACTCCCGAGGGCAAGCTCCTGGGCCACGTCCACCTCGGCCTGCGCCTCATCGAGGAGCGCGCCGAGGGACTCGACCGCGCCGTCCTGGCCGAGCTGCTGCACGCGGTGGGCTCCCACCACGACGCGCGGGCCGCGAAGACGGCGGAGGCCGCAGTCCTCTACCACGCGAACCAGCTCGACGCCGTGGCCGCTACGCGCTCTGTGGATCCGGAGGCCTGAGCTCCGGCGCGATTCGGCCGCGACAGGCCTCGGCCAGCAGGTCGCCGAGGACCGGCGCGAACTTGAACAGGTTGTGCCCCGCGAAGACGAGGACGGCGCCGGCCTCCCACACGGCGAATGCATCGGGATGCCACGGGAGGATCGTCAGTGGGCGCGTGATCGTCTCGATCGGATCCGGATCGAGGCCGGGAAGAGCACGCTCGACGTAGCCTGTGACCCGGGCGACCGAGCCGGCAGGATCCGAGTCCTCTGTCGCCAGGCCGACCGCGAAGCCCCCGAGCGCCGGGATCGGGCCCGAGTACACCGTCGCGCCGTAGGCGTTGGTGCGATCCAGCCAACACGCGAGCCGGGCGTGCTCCCCGCGGGTACGGAAGGTCGCGCGGGTGTGGTCGCGGATCTCGAGCGGCAGTTCGATCCCGAGAGGCCCCGCGAGCTCCGGCGTCCGCGCGCCTGCACAGACGAGCACGCGGTCGAAGCGCGAAGAGCCTGACGCGGTCTCGACGCCGCCCTCCGAATCGAGGGCGAGCACCTCGTCGAGGACGAGCCTCTTGCCGAGCCGGTCGACCAGCGCCGCCACCGCCTCGCGGACGCGAATGGCGCCTCCGCGCACGTCGTAGAGGGTCGGCCCGCCCGGCGGCGCCAGGATGGGAAGGAGACGTCGCTGCTCGTCCTCGCCCACCAGCCGATGCGCGACTCCAGCGGCCGTGAACAGCTCCGCGATCGCCTCCGCGTCGGGCGAGGAGAACAGAACTCCCTCGTCGCCGACGAGAGCTCCGCCCGCGAGCTCGCTCCACTCGTCCCAGCCGCGGCGCGCCCGGCTCACCAGCTCGACGAGATCGGCCCGATCGTGCACGTGGCGGAAGACGCGTGTGCGGCCCGCCGACTGTCCGTCGCCCGGTACGGCCGCTTCGAAGCAGCGCACGTCGACCCCGGCGCGCGCAAGGGCATCGGCGGCCGCCAGCCCCACGATTCCCGCACCGACGACGGCGACCTCGGCTCCACCCTGCATCGGTGGCGATAATGGCGCAATGGAGCGTGTCGCGCTTGTCTCGGGTGGAAATCGCGGCATCGGTCGCGAGGTTGCCCGTCAACTCGCCGGTCAGGGGTACCGCGTCGTGATCGGCTCCCGGGATCGGGCGAAGGGGGACGAGGTCGCCGGAGAGCTGGGCGAGAACGTGAGCGCAGTGCAACTCGACGTCACCGACGAGGCGAGCATTGAGGCCGCCGTCTCTTCGGTTGAGAAAGAGCTCGGCCGCCTCGACGTGCTCGTCAACAACGCGGGGATCGCGGGCGGCGGGTGGAGCACCAACGCGGTCGACGCCGATCTGGACGAGGTGCGCCGCACGCTCGAGACGAATCTCTTCGGCGCCTGGCGGCTCACCGAGGAAGCGCTCCCGCTGATGCGCAAGAACGGCTACGGGCGGATCGTCAACATCTCGAGCGGAATGGGTCAGCTCTCGGACATGGGCGGCCACTCGCCCGGCTACCGCGTCTCGAAGACCGGCCTGAACGTCCTGACCCGCATGCTCACTGCCGAGCTCGGCGAAGAGAACATCCTCGTCAACTCGGTCTGCCCGGGCTGGGTGCGCACCGACATGGGAACGGAGTCGGCGCGCGTCTCCGTCGAGGAGGGCGCCGACACACCGGTGTGGCTTGCCACGCTCCCGGACGACGGCCCGCGCGGCGGTTTCTTCCGCAACCGCGAGCCGATCCCCTGGTAGCTAGACGTTGAACCTGATGTTCAAGACGTCGCCGTCCTCGACGACGTAGGTCTTGCCCTCGAGACGCTGGAGGCCGCGTTTCGCGGCCTCCGCGTGCGAGCCCGCTGCGACGAGGTCTTCCCAACGGATGACCTCCGCGCGGATGAACCCCTGAGCGATGTCGGAGTGGATGCTGGCCGCAGCTTCGAGGGCGGAGCGGCCGCGCTGCAGGGTCCAGGCCCGCGTCTCCTTCTCCCCGGCCGTGAAGAACGTGAGGAGGCCTGCGGCCTCGAAGACCCGCCGGGCGACGTCTTCGAGGGCCGAGGGGCCCTCCCGAAACTCCGAGGCCTCCTCGGGCGGCAGCTCGGCGAGCTCTGCCTCGAGCTTCACGTCCACGCCCGCAGGCCCGTTCCGGATCTCGACGAGCGGCTTCGTGGTCAGCGGCTCGAGCTCGGGAGGGAGCGCCGTCTCGTACTCGGAGAGCGGCCGCCCACCATCAAGGTGCGTAAGCACGCGCTCCAACTCCGCGACCTCGGCACGAAGCCCGGCGTCCCCCGACTTGGCCTGCTTCTGCACGCGCTCCAGGCGCCGCTCGACGTGATCTCGGTCGGCCACGAGGAGCTCGAGGCGTAGCGTTTCCAGGTCGGCGGCGGGATCGCGTGTGCCCGACCAGATGTCGAGGACCGCCAGCAGCGCATCGACCTGGCGCAGGTTGCCGAGCAGCTGGGCGCCGGTGCCGGGCACGTCGACGACGCGGATCGCCGCCGGCGTGATCTTCTTGGCCTTGACCACCTCGGCGAGCTGCGGCAGGCGATCGTCCGCGATCGGCGCCATCCCGACGTGCTCCTTACCCGAGACTCCTGCACCGACCTGGGTGAGAGCGTTGAAGAGCGTCGTCTTGCCGGCGTTCTGCAGGCCGACGATTCCGACCTCGACTGCCATCAGCTCGCCTTGGCCAGCTGGCGCTGGAGGGAGCCGAGCGCACGGTGTTGCAACGACTTCACGGCACCTTCGCTCTTGCCGAGGATCGTGCCGACCTCCGCATTGGAGAAGTCGAAGACGAACTTGAGCGTCAGCACTTGCTGCTGCTCCTCGGACAGGTTCTCGATCAAGTCGAACATGCTCCGCTCTCCCATCGCATGAAAGGCCTCGTCCTCGGCCGAGCGCTCGACGCTGCCGGGAGGCTCGGGCGGTTCCTCCTCGGGCTGCCAGCGTTTCCGCGAGCGGAAGTGATCCATCGCGAGGTTGTGCGCAATGCGGAAGAGCCAGGCGGAGATGGGCACCTTGCGCCACTCGAAGCGATCGATCGACTCGATCATCTTCACGAAGGTCTGGTTGGTGAGGTCCTCGGCGTCGTGCTTGTTGCCGACGCTCATCTGCAGGTAGCTGTAGATCCGGTCGAAGTGGAGGAGGTAGAGGTCCTCGAACGCCTCGCGGTCGCCTTGCTTGGCGCGCTCGACGAGCGCGCGCACGTCTTCGGTCTCGGACGCCAAGCTACGCCGTCGAGCCGAAGCCGATCTGCGTCTCCCGCGAGCTGCGCTTGACGTAGACGACCTTCCCGATCGCGACCAGGAAGTTGCCCTCGAGCGACTCGAGCTCGAAGACGGCGCCGTCGCCGGCCAACGCCTCCTGGAACGCTTTCGAGACCGCGGCGGTCACCGTGCCGCCGATGGTCTGACCGCCTTCGAAGGCGATCTCGAGCCGGACCTGATCGTTCTCAGCCACCAATCACCTCCACGAGTACTCCATGCACGGAGTCGGGATGGACGAAGGAGACAGCATGGCCGTCGAGCCCCGTGCGGGGAACAGGGTCGATCACGTCTGCGCCCGCCGCTGCCAGCTCGCCGACGGCCTGGGCGACATCGGAGACCTCGTAGGCGACGTGATGCATCCCCGGACCACGCTTGGCGAGGAAGCGGCCGACCGGGGTGTCCTCGGCGAGGGCGCCCATCAGCTCGACCCGGCCGGAACCCATGCGCAGGTACACGGCCTCGACTCCCTGCTCCTCCATGCGCCCGCGCAGCTCGACCTCCGCGCCGAAGAGACGCTGATAGGTGCCGACGGCCTCGTCGAGGTCGGAGACGGCAAACGCGACGTGATGGACGGAGCGGACGTCCACGCTCCGATCCTATCGGGAGGGGATGCCGACTAGTGAGAGTCGGCCTGCGAGACGACCTGCGGCGTGCCGACGCGCTCGGACGCGTCCGACTCGGGCCGCACGTCGGCCAGCAGCGCCTCGAGCTCGGGACGCATCAACGTCTCCTTCTCGAGCAGAGCCGCGGCGAGCGTGTCCAGCGAGCGACGGTGCTTCGTGAGCAGCCTCACGGCCTCTTCGAAGGCATGGTCGCAGAGGCGGGCCTGCTCCTCGTCCCGCACGCGCTTCGTGTGCTCAGAGAGCGCGTAGTTGTCGGCGCGCATGGTTCGCGAGGACACCTCGTCGCCCATGCCGAACTCGAAGATCATCTCGCGGGCGAGATCCGTGACGCGCTCGAGGTCGTTCGCGGCCCCGTTCGTGACCGCGCCGAAGACGATCTGCTCGGCGGCGCGGCCCGAGAGCAACACCTTCATCAAGTCGAGGAGCTCCTCCTTCGTATGCAGGTAGCGATCCTCCTGCGGCGTGTTCAGCGTGTAGCCGAGGGCCCGGCCGCGGGAGACGATGGTCACCTTCTGCACCGGCTGGGGACTGCCGACGAGGTGGGACATGAGCGCGTGTCCGGCCTCGTGGTAGGCAAGGATGCGCTTCTCCTTCTCGGTGACGACGCGGCGCTGCTGCAGGCCCGCGACAACCCGCTCCATCGCGTTCTCGAAGTCGATCTGGCGCAGGTGGCCCATCTCGGCGCGGCCCGCGAAGATCGCCGCCTCGTTGCAGATGTTGGCGAGGTCGGCGCCCGTGAGCCCGGCGGTGTGGCGGGCAACCGTTTCGAGGTCGACGTCAGGCGCAAGCGGCTTGCCCCGCGTGTGCACCTTAAGGATCGCCTCGCGGCCGGCGAGGTCGGGGGGACCGACGAGCACCTGCCGGTCGAAGCGGCCGGGGCGGAGCAACGCCGGATCCAGATCCTCGAGGCGGTTGGAGGCGCCGATGATGACGACTCCGTCGGGGCCGCGGAAGCCGTCGAGCTCGACGAGGAGCTGGTTCAGAGTCTGATCCTGCTCGCGGTTGAAGCTCGTGCCGGAACGGCGCATGCCGACGGCGTCGAGCTCGTCGATGAAGACGATCGCGGGGGCGTTCTTGCGCGCCTTGTCGAACAGCTTGCGGATACGCGCGGCGCCCAGGCCGGCGAACATCTCCACGAAGGCCGACGCACTCTGCGAGTAGAAGGTGGCGCCCGACGCGTGGGCGACAGCCTTGGCGAGCAGCGTCTTCCCGGTTCCCGGGGGCCCGTAGATGAGGATCCCCTTCGGGACGCGGGCACCCAGGACGGAGAAGCGCTTCGGATTCTGGAGGAAGTCGACGACTTCCTGGAGCTCGGCGGCAGCCTCGTCCACGCCGGCGATGTCGTCCCAGCCGACGGCCGACTTCGAGTCAGGCTCGACCTCGGTCGGCTTCACCCGCGGCATGAACGCGAGCATCCGCCAGAAGAAGTAGACGAGCAGGCCGAGGAAGATCAAGGGCAGCCATGTGAACAGCTGGTCCTTGACGTAACTCAGGAAGTCGACGATCAGCTCCACCCCGACCCTCATCGGCGGCAGGCTTGAAAACCTTAAACGACGATTTCGAGGCGCTCGTTCGGTCTGTACCGGCGTCCGACCTTGGCGGACGGGAGCCCGTCCGTGAGGACGATGTCCGCGGTGAAGTCGTTCTGTCCACGGATGAGCGCCGAGCCGACTCCGTAGGAGTCGACCGGGACGCCGAGCTCCTCGAACTGCCGGATCTTCTCCGCGTCGAAGCCGCCGGACGCGACGATCTTGATCCGTTCGAACCCGGCCTCGTTGAGCGCGTTTCGCACCTTCCAGACGAGGCGCTCGTTCACCCCCGTGGGCCTGAAGTCGCCCAGCTCGTCCCAGAGCGAGCGGTCGACGAGGGTCTCCGACGTGTCGAGCCGCACGCCCCAAAGGCGGTCGCCGAGCGCGCGAGCGACCTCGAGCGCCGTCTCGACGGAGTTGTTCTCGAAATCGACGAGCACCGTCACGTTGATGTCGGGCGACTCCCGGGCAGCCCATTCGGCGAACTTCGTCGCCGCGAGCACCGTGTTTCCGCCATAGGCCGCGATCAAGGCATGCGGCACGGTGCCGACGCCCCTGCCGCCCCACCAGGACGCCTGAGCGTCCGTGGTCATCCCGATGGGGAACCCGATCGTCGCTCCCGCGACGTGGGCCGCGTACCCGTCGCCGGTCTGGATGCTGTGATGGTCGTGGCGCGCGGGCATGAAGATGATCGGCTTGCGGTTCGCCGCTTCGATCACGCGGCGCGTGTTCGTGGAGACCAGGGTGCGGCGCGCGAGCACTCCGAGGTAGACGGTCTCGAGGTGCGCGAAGAGCGTGTAGTCGCCCTCGATGGTCAGCACCGACTCGCGCGGCGCGACCTCGTCCCCGTCGTAGAGCGCGTGGACGGTCAACGCCTCCCAGTCGTGCGAGCAGAGCTTGAGGACCGCGATCGCCTCGTCCATACCGCCGAGCACGGCCTCGTTCTTCTGGAACACCTGCATGACCACGCGCGGGTGCCGGTCATCCGCGAGCAGCGTGTCGCGCGCGTGGTTGAAGTACGCGTCGGTGTACCAGCCCTCCCGCATCTTCTCGACCGGAAGGTCGAAGATCTCAGGTGGGAGGCGCTTCTTCTGCTGCTGCGTTGTCGCCATTTGCAGGCGATTCTAGGCGGATGCACTCCTCGAGCGCGAGGTTCGCGACCTCGAGCTGCTCGGGAGTCGGGTCCGCGGTGACAAACCGGTGCTGGAGCTCGTGCCCCGGATAGGCGAGCGCCTTCGCCAGCGGATTCTTCTCGTTCTGCACCATCCAGGAGAAGAGCTCGACGGACGCTGCGAGCGCACCGAGGCCGGCTGCGGCTCGGGCGGCCGGCCGCATGGACGAGGGCGCCTTCGTGGCGAGTGCGTTCCCGATCGCGGAGGTGAGGAGCAGCGGGCCGAGGAGGTGGGAGCCGCAGCGCTCGTGCTCCTTCGCGCGCTCCTCGCCATGCTCGTACGTTCCGATGGAGATGTGCTCGGCGCCGTGGTACGAGGCGAGGTTCGACCCGCGCATGGCGACGGCGGCGGGGCCGACCGCGAGCGCGGCCGCGAGCACCTCCTGAGCCGCGGCAGAAAGCTTGCTCCCGCGG
>JAICVP010000013.1 GCA_025935275.1 Thermoleophilia bacterium | reverse complement strand
TTCGCCGACGACTCGGTCATCGAGGAGAGCGCGATCGAGTTCGAGCACGAGGACGACGTGAACGAGGAACAGATGGTCGAGGAGTTCAAGAAGTTCCTCGACGACGTCAAGCCCGAAGACTTCTCCGCAGAGACCTAGCCCAGCTCGCGCTTCGTGAGGTCGAGGAGCTCCGCGTGGAGCTCCCGCAGGCCCTCGGCGGAGAGCGGGCCGCCGTTCTCGCGCTCGAGCTCGGCGAGCAGCGCCTCTTCGCGGCCCTTGTCCAGAAAGTCGTAGCCCATCGCGGCCTTGTGCTCCTTGAGCCGGTGGACGAGCTCGAGGCGGCGGTTGACCGCGCCCACGATCTCGTGGTCGGTGGACGTGATCTCCGCCCGCAGCTCCTGCACGCGGGGGTCGGACCCGGGGTCGCCTTGCATCAGGCGAAGATATAGACCGCGGTGCCCACTGCCCAGCGGGCATAGAAGCCGGGCGCGAACCACATCGGCGTCCTCACGCAGCCATGGCTGGCCGGATAGGCCGGGACGGATGCATAGCCGTGGATGGCGAAGGCGCCCGTGAAGAAGAGCGAATAGTACATCCCGTGGGAGTTGAGCCCGGGAACCTTTCCGTACACATGGAACTTGCCGACCGGCGTGTTTCCGGTCGCGCCCGTCGAGACGTGGGCGATGCGGACGACCTTGCCCCTCCGTACCTCGTAGAGGACCTGCCGGGTCTTCGAGACCTCCACGTGGTTGCCCTTCGCAACCCGTGCGTTAGGGACCTTGGCGCGCCCGAGCACCTTCCAGACGTCGCGGGAGACGCGGCCGGTTCGAGACATTCCGTGCACCTTCTGGAAGGCGAGGACGGCCTCATAGGTGTCGTAGGCGTAATACCTGTTCGGCCCACCCTTCAGCACGTGGCGTAGCCCTGCGAGGCGTCGTTCGAGCGCGAGCACGGCCGTCCCGCGGGCACCAGTCGAGAGCGCCGGCGCGAGGATGCGGAAGTGTTTGCGCGCCGTGAGAGCCTTGTAGCCGGCGGCGGGTGAAAGGACGAGTCGCGCACGGTGCCGTCCGAGCCGGTCGGTGGGAAGAACGGCCGTGTAGCGGCCTCCCGGCTTCACGTGAACGTGCCAGTGCCGCGTGCCGACTCGGAGCGTGAGCGATCCCGCCGCCGCGGGCCGCAGGCGCCCTTTCATGAGCAGTCGGCTGCCGGGGTAGCGCAGCCCGGAGATGCGCCGCGTGAGGATCGGCTTGAGCTTCAGGTCGATCGGAGCCGACGCGTCGCTGGCGGTCTGGACGTGGTAGGCGCCGGGCTGCGTGGCCGGGAAGCTGAAGCCAAACGCGCCCGTCGTCCCGTCCGCGTTGGTCGTGAGGTTCGTCGTGCTCCCGTTGTAGAAGAGCTCGACGAGCTCGCCGGGCGCTGCCGTTCCGCTGAGCGTCACTTGGGTCCCGTAGCGCGGCGCCGTGGGCTGTGCGCCGAAGGGGATCGTCGCGCCTGCGGTCGCGGGCGCGGCGAGAGCGAGGAAGAGAACGAGCAGAGCCCGGCGCACGGGCTGCAATCTGACAGACGACCCGGTTAGTACGCCAGCTGCACGTAGATGATCAGGACGCCGAGCGCGTTGTAGGCGCCGTGCGCCATGACCCCCGGCCAGATGCTGTCGGAGCGCAATCGAACCCAGGCCATGGCGATTCCGAAGAGGGCGAGCGGCGGGAGCGCTCCGAGGATGCCGTGGCTGAGTCCGAAGACGACGCCGGTGATGAGAATCGCCGCGGCCGGGCCGAGGAACCGGAGCGCACGCACGCCGAGGCCGCGAAAGAAGAGCTCCTCCACGAAGGGGACGACGGTGCTGATGACGATGCCGTTGACGAGGAACGCGCCCGCGCGGTCGGGCTCCCACTCGTCCGGAGCGAGTCCCTGCTCCTCGCCGCCGTGCAGGAAGGGCTCGAGGATCGCGCCGACGATCAGCACGCCGATGATCAGACCGATCGCGATGCCGACCCACTTCCATCGAAACGGATTTAGGCCGAGCGCCTGGGACGGGTTCTCGTACGGCAAGGCCAGCAGGAACGACAAGCCGGCGATGAGGGCGTAGATGACGATCGTCCCCACGGCGAGGCTGTACTGGTAGAAGACGGTCGACGTGTCTCCCGCGGTCGCCTGGCTCGCGAAGCCCATGACGACGAAGGCCAGTGCGAGCCCGCACCAGCCCAGGAACGGGAGCGTCTTATAGTCGCTCGAGGGCGTTGCCGAAGTCGGCGACGATGTCGTCTGCATCCTCACACCCTACGGACACGCGCAGAAGCCCCGGCGTGATCCCGGCAGCGGCGAGCTGCTCCTCCGAGAACTGCCGGTGGCTCGTGGAAGCTGGATGCGACACGACCGTGTCGACGCCGCCGAGGCTGGTCGCCCGCTTGCAGAGGTCGAGGCCGTTCATGAACAACTCGCCCGCGTCGCGGCCGCCGGTGAGCTCGACGGCGAGCATCCCGCCGGAGCCGGCCAGCTGGCGCATGGCCAGCTCGCGCTGCGGATAGCTCTCGAGTCCGGCGTAGTAGACCCGCTCGGTCTTGGGATGGCCCTCCAGGAAGCGTGCGACCGCGAGCGCGTTCGCGCAGTGTCGCTCCATCCTGAGCGCGAGCGTCTTCAGCCCGCGGCGCAGGAGGTAGGCGGGAAAGGCATCGAGCACTGCGCCCGTGTCGATCTGCCAGGCCCGCGCCTGGGCGACCGCGTCGGCGCTTCCGGCGAAGACTCCCGCGGTCACGTCGTGATGCCCGTTCAGGTACTTCGTCGCCGATTCGCAGACGATGTCGGCCCCCAGCTCGAGCGGGCGGCAGAGGGCCGGCGAGGCGAAGGTGTTGTCCACGATCAGGAGGCCGTCGCCCTTCGTCGCCGCGATCGCCTCGAGGTCCGCGACCGGAAGGCCGGGGTTCGACATGGTCTCCACGTAGCGCACCCTCGCTGGCTGCTTCCACGCAGCGTGATCGGTCACGTCGAGGTGCACGATCTCGACGCCGAGTGGGTTGAGGCGCTGCTCCGCGAAGGCATACGTGGCGCCGTAGAGCTGTTTCGCGCAGATGAGGGTGTCCCCCGGCCGAAGCGTCGTCATCAATGCCGCGGAGATCGCCGCCATCCCGGACGAAAACGCCTGCGCTGCCTCGGCGCCTTCGAGATCCGCCAACACGCCGTTCAGCTCCTCGACGGTCGGGTTGCGCAGGCGCGAGTAGAGGAAGCCGTACTCCTCCCCGCTCATCACGCGGCCGAAGGTGGCCGCGTCGTCGAAGGAGAAGGTCGTCGATGTGACGACGGGCTGGACGACGGGCTCGCCGGGAGCATCGGGAAGCGGGCGACCGTGAATCGCGCGCGTGGAGAAGCCGCGGTTCTTCATAGGCCCAGACGTGCCGGGAGCGTAGCGAGTGGAGGCGGCTCGAAGCCGAGGCCGGCGGCGAGGGCGCCCGTCTCGTCGGCCTCGTCGTCTCCGATGTGGAGCGCGCGCGCGGGCTCGGCGCCGAGCCTCCGGAGCGCCTCTGCGAAGACGCGAGGGTCGGGCTTCTCGGCATCCGTCTCCGCCGAGCTCACGACCGCGGAGAGATACGACGCGAGCCCGGCTCGCTCGAGCTGCTCGCCGATGCCGACGTCCCAATTCGTCACGCAGGCCAGCTCGAGCCCTGCGCGGCGGAGCCGACGAAGCGCGTCCACCACGCCGTCGAGAGGACGGAAGACGAGCGAGTCGACGAAGGCGGGGGCGAACTCCTCCGCGTCGAGCTCCGGCGCGGCTCCAGCCAGGAAGACTCCCGAGCAGCGGTTCCTGAGGTCGAGCAGGCTGGAGTCGTCCTTCCCCTCGCCCTTGTGCACGAGGTAGTACTCGACCTCCGCGGCGAAGGCCGCGCCGACGGACTTCTCGTCACGCTCCACTCCGCGCTCGGCCAGTGCCGCCTGCAGGCGGCCGACCGGGTTCTCGAGCTCGACGAGGGTGCCGAACGCGTCGATGGTGACCGCGTCGAGCCCGGCGCTACGGGAAGGCATCCGGGTGGAGCGCCCGGGCGATCTCCTCGAGCCCATGGGCCACACGCGGCCCCGCGCGGCTGACGAGGTCGGCCGGGACGATGACGACCCGCTTCTTCTTGACCGCGTCGAGGTCGGCGGTGATCGGGTTCGCCCGTAGAGACTCGAGCGTCGCATCGCTGTCGGAGGTGGCCAGGAAGAAGCGCGGGTTCGCCTCCCGGAGATCGGCGAGCGGGTAGGGGCCCGGTCCGGGGCTCGGTCCGGCGATGCTCGTGCCCTTGGCGCGCTTGACGAGATCGCCGAGCAGCGACCGGTCGGGAACCGTGATGAAGAAGCCCGTGTCCACGAACACCGAGACCGGCTGTTCGCCTGCCAGCTTGGTCTGGATCGTGGCGACATCCTGCTGGATCCGGCCGACCAGCTGCCGGGCTTCGGAGGCCTCGCCGACGAGGTAGCCGAGGTCGATCGCGCCCTGTTCGACGTTCAGGAGCGACGCCGCCGGCTGGATGTAGACCGCCGCCTTCGTCGCTCTCTGGATCCGGGCGACGTCGAGCTGGTCCGCCGTCTGCGTCCCCACGAGGAGATCCGGCTTCAAGGCAATCGCCCCGCCGACGTCGATCGTTCCCGTCCGGCGCACGACCTTCTCGGGGCTCGCGCCCGGGACCTTGACGTCGGTGGGGACTCCGACGAGCCGGTCGCCCGCGCCGAGCGCCACGATGAGCTCGGCCGAGCCCGGGTCGAGGGCCACGATTCGCTGCACGCGCCCCTGGAGAGTCGTGGGCTGGTCGCCCGCCCCCTGAACGGTGACCGGGTACGGCTGCTCCAGAGTCCCGAGGGGCTCCGCGCGCTCGCCGCAGCCTGCGCCGGCGAGGGCCGCGAGGAGGAGAGCGCAGGGGAGGAGCCGGGAGGAAGGCACGACCGGCACTATTCAACATGTATGCGGCTCTTCAACGAGCAGGAGGCGAACGACGCGCTGGAAGTGGTCGCGCCCCTCGTCGAGCAGCTCGTCGCGGCGCGTGGACGCTTCGTGGCCGAGGGCCGCCGCCTCGCCCGCGTGAAGGGAAAGGTCGCCGGAAACGGAGGCGGGCTCGACCCCGCCGGCGTGCAGGAGGCCCAGGGAGCGGCCGAGGAGGTCGCGAACGAGATCGGGCTCCTGGTCGCCGAGCTCGAGTCGGCCGGCGTGCAGGTGAAGGATCTCGACCGCGGGCTCGTCGACTTCCCGGCCCGGCACCCTGAAAGCGGCGACCTCGTGCTGCTCTGCTGGCACCTCGGGGAAGATCGGGTGGCCTTCTGGCACGGTCTTGACGAGGGCTTTGCGGGCAGGAAGCCGCTTCCCTTCTGAGAACTCACGTCCGTGAGCGATTTCTGGCAGCACGTCCTGACGGCGGGCATCGTCGTCCTGGCCACGCTCGTCCTGGCCAAGCTCGTCGACCGGTGGCTGGTGCGGCGCCTGAAGCTGAGCCCGGACGTGATGACCCGCTACAGCGTCATCCGCCGGACCGTGGTCGCGGGCGTCGTGATCGTCGGCGTCCTCTCGGCACTCCTCGTGATCCCGGAGGTGCAGGCGGTCGCGGGCTCGATCCTCGCTTCGTCCGCGGTGATCGCCCTCATCCTCGGCTTCGCGGCCCAGTCGACGCTCTCGAATGCGATCGCGGGAATCCTGATCGCGTTCACCCAGCCTCTCCGGCTCGGCGATGTCGTCGAAGTGGGGACGGCGACGGGGACCGTCGAGGAGATCGGGCTGATCTACACGCTCCTGCGCACCGGCGACGGCTCGCGCTTCTATGTGCCGAACACGCGCATGGCCTCCGATACCATTCGTAATGCGACGCTGCAGAGCTTCGAGCACCGAGCCCAGATCACCATCGGCGTCCCGGTTGGAAGCGACCTCGAGCGAGTACGCGACATCCTCGTCGAGGAGGCGCGGCGCGCACCGGAAGCCATGCCTGACAAGAACCCCACTGCGACATTGAGCCAGGTCGACCCGAACGCAGCCGTCTTCACGGTCGAGGCCTGGGCGCGCAGCGTGGGGCAGGCGGCGAAGCTTGCCAGCGCGGTGCGCGCGGGGATCTACAAGCGGCTGCAGTCCGAGGGGATCTACGCCTGATGGCGACGAACGGCAATGGCAAACGAAACGGCGGCGCACCGCTCTACCCGGCGCACAGGCGCCGCCGGCGCAGGCAGCGGCGCAAGCGCGAGAAGATCACGTCGCGGCGCTTCGCCGTGCTCCTCACGCTCGTCGTCCTGCTCGGCACGATCGCGACCTTCGTCGCCGCCACCGTGACGGGCGCGGCGGGGGTCCTGAGCAACTGCGACCTGAACTCGCTGAAGCCGGTCGCAATCGGGGCGAACTCCTTCGTCTACGCCGCCGACGGCACGGTGCTCGGCGCGATTCCCGCAGAGCGGAACCGCCAGCCGGTCGATCTCGACAACATGTCTCACTGGGTCACGAGCGCGACCGTTGACGTCGAGGACCGCCGCTTCTACGAGCACGGCGGCATTGACTGGGAGGGCGTCGTCCGCGCGGCCGTCGAAAACGTGAAGAGCGGCCACATCGTGCAGGGCGGCTCGACCATCACGCAGCAGCTGGTCCGCAACCTCTACATCGGCAAGGAAGTCTCCCTCGACCGCAAGATCAAGGAGGCCTGCCTCGCGCAGAAGCTCGAGGACGTGCACACGAAGGACTGGATCCTCGCGAGCTACCTGAACCAGGTCTACTTCGGGAACCACGCCTACGGCGTCGAGGCCGCGGCGCAGACCTACTTCTCGAAGCATGCCGCCGACCTCAGCCTCGTCCAGGCAGCCCTGATTGCCGGCCTCCCCCAGGCGCCCTCGATCTACGACCCGTTCCAGCGGCCCGGGGAAGCGGTGGCGCGGCGAAACGAAGTGCTCGGCGCGATGTACTCGGCCGGAGACATCACGGCCGAGCAGTACCAGACCGCCGTCTCGGCCCCGCTCAGGTTGAAGGCCGGCCACATCTACACGCGCATCCGCGAGCCGTACTTCTTCAGCTATGTACGAGAGCAGCTGATCTCGAAGTACGGCGCCAACACGGTGCGCGGCGGCGGGCTGAGGGTCTACACGACCATCGTCCCGAGGTTCCAGAAGCTCGCGGCGCAGGCGATGCAGAGCACGCTGAACCTCAAGACCGACCCGGCTTCGGCCCTTGTCTCGATCAACCCGAAGAACGGCGCGATTCGGGCGATGACCGCCGAGATCCCGGGCAAGAAGAACAACCAGTTCAACCTCGCTGCACAGGGTCGCCGCCAGGCCGGCTCGTCGTTCAAGACCTTCGTGCTCACAGAGGCGATCAGGGAGGGCATCAATCCCGACACGACGATGTACATGTCGGCGCCGTTCCACTGGCAGCCGGATCCGTCCAGCGAGGCGTGGGATGTCAGCACCTTCGACGGAAGCTTCTACGGCCCGTCGTCGATCACCCAGTCGACTCTGCGCTCGGACAACAGCGTGTACGCACGGCTGACGCTCGATCTCGGGCCCGACAAGATCGTCACCCTCGCGCACCAGATGGGGATTCGGACCAAGCTCGAGCCCGTGGCCTCTATCGGGCTCGGCTCGAACTCGGTCGGCGTCCTCGAGATGGCCTCCGCCTACGCGACGATCGCCGCGGGCGGGGTCTACTCGGAGCCGATGGCGATCCGGAAAGTCGTCCTTCCGAGCGGCGAGGTCGACCGCGGCGCCGGCTGGGGCAGAGTCAAGCAGAAGCGCGTCTTTTCGGACGGCGTCGCCTACCAGGTGTCCCGCATCCTCAAGATGAACGTCCAGGCCGGCACCGGAGTCGGCGCAAATCCGGGCTTCCCCGCGGGCGGCAAGACGGGCACGACCGACGACTTCGGCGACGCCTGGTTCGCGGGCATCACGACGACCGCCTCCACGGTGGTCTGGGTCGGCTATCCGAACGCGAAGATTCCGATGACCTCGGTGCACGGGATCCGGGTCGCGGGCGGCACCTTCCCCGCCACGATCTGGCGCCTCTTCATGGTCGGTGCCTTCGGGAACAACCCGCCGGCGGACTGGCTGCTCCCGAAGGACCCGGTCGTCTGGCAGCCGTTCCACGGCCAGTACGAGTTCTTCGGAGCACCGCCCGCGCCGTCGCAGCCGACCGACACGACGAAGGACGACGGCAACGGCGACGAGCCGCCGCCGACGACCCAGCCGACGACGACCGAAGCGCCGCCGCCCACGACGACTGACACGGGCACGGACACCGGCTAGCGGCCCGTACGTCTGGGCTGCGGGCGGCGCCTGCCTCGTCCTTCTCGCCGCGGCTCTGGCCTGCGCCTGGCCCGACAACTCACTTCTCACCTCGGACCACGATGACGGGGTCGCGCGCTGGTCCTGGATCTTCCTCGGCTTCCTCTCGGCGGCCTTCCTGGCTTATCTCGCCGCGCTCGTCCTGATCCGGAGCGGAGCTCCCGAGCTGATCCCCGTGCTCGCGCTCGCCGCTGCGATCCAGCTTGCCCCCCTCGCGGCGCCTCTCCTGCTGTCGACGGATACGTACACCTACTGGGACTACGGCCGAGTCGGGGCCGTGCACGGTGGAAACCCGTATGCGGACAAGCCCTCCGCCTTCCCGGATGACCCGGCCTACGCGCGCATGGGTGCGGACTGGCGGGACACGACGACGGTCTACGGGCCCGCCTTCACCCTGGCCTCCGAGGGGCACGCGGCAGTCGTAGGCGAATCCGCCGGAGCCGCGGCCTGGAGCTACAAGGCTCTGGCCGCGCTGGCGATGCTCGGCCTCACTGCGCTCGCCGCGTTCCTCGGACGCGAGCGTGCATTCGCCGCGGCATTCGTCGGCTGGAACCCGCTTCTCGCCGTGCACTTCGCGGGCGGCGGCCACAACGATGCCTGGATGATGGCCCTCGTTCTCGCGGCTCTTGCGCTTGGGGCCGTTGGCAAGAGGCAGTGGGCGGGAGCGGCATGGGTCGGCGCCATCGCGATCAAATGGGTCGCGCTCGTCTTTCTTCCGCTCCGCGCGCTCGAGGCGCGAGCCGAGGGAAGGCGCGTCGGGCACCTCGGCTTCGCCGCCGCGGCTGTCGTGATCGCAGCGCTCGCGACCTGGCGGTATGGAACCGGCTGGCTCGAAGCGTTCGGGCCGCTGGCGAAGAACGTCCGCGAGGGAGCCCACTACAGCCTGCCCTCGCGCGTGTCGTCGCTCGGCATCCCGCACGACATCGCCGTCGGGATCTTCATCGCCGTCTTCCTGCTCGGCTACCTCTGGCTCCTGCGCCAGGCGTGGCGGGGCCGTGCGCGGCTTGCGCTCTGCGCGGACCTCGTTCTGCTGACCACCCCGTGGCTCATCGCCTGGTACGCGGTGTGGGCGGTTCCGCTTGCCGCCGTGGAGGAGGACCGCACGGCGCGTCTCCTCGCCCTGGGCCTGTGCGCCTATCTGCTCGCGAACGCGGTGCCCCTATAGCCTTTCGGCGGTGAGCACGGTGACGCAGCTGATCTCGGTCGCGGAGGCCCAGCGCCTCGTGCTCGAGCGCGCCAAGCGGCTCGACACGGAGCGGGTTCCGGTCGAGCGCGCGGCCGGGCGGGTCCTCGCGGAAGAGGCCTCCTCCCTCGTCGATCTCCCTCCGTTTGCGAGCTCGGCGATGGACGGGTTCGCCGTTCGCGCCGAGGACGCCGGGGCCGGCGCCCGCTTGCCGGTCGTGGCGCGAATTGCAGCGGGCTCTCCCGCCGACCGAGAGCTGGCGGCTGGAGAAGCCATGGCCATCTCGACCGGCGGCTCCGTTCCGGACGGCGCAGACTCCGTGATCCCGCTCGAGCTCGTGGACGACTCGGGCGACTCCATCGAGATTCGAGAGCCGGTTCACGCCGGCGCCAATGTCCGCGAGCGCGGCAGCGACGTGCGCACCGGCGACGTCGTGCTCGAGCCGGGGATCCGCCTCGGGCCCGCACAGGTCGGTGCGCTCGCGGCGGCCGGCGTTCACGAGGTGCAGTGCGCGAAGCGCCCGCGGGTCGGGATCCTCGTCACAGGCTCGGAGCTGAAGCAGCCGGGCGAGCCGCTGGGGCCCGGGGAGATCTACGAGTCCAACGGGCTCCTCCTGGCAACCGCCCTGCAGCTGGCCGGCGCGGTGCCCGCGCAGCTCGGAGCCGTCGGCGACGATTCGGATGAGCTGGAGCGCGCCATGGAGCGCGCCCTGCTCGGCTTCGACATGCTCGTCACGTCGGGCGGCGCCTCGGTCGGTCCCCACGACCTCGTTCGGGAGACGCAGGCGGGCCTCCGGGTCGAGGAGGTCTTCTGGGGAGTCGCGGTAAAGCCGGGCAAGCCCGTCGCATTCGGCACTCGCCGCGACCACCTCGTCTTCAACCTTCCCGGGAATCCCGTCTCGGTGCTGGTCACCTTCGAGCTCTTCGTCCGCCCCGCGGTGAATGCGCTTCTGGGCCTACCGGAGCCCGAGCCGGCCTTTCGCCGCGGTGCGCTGGCCGCTCCCATGCGGCGCAACGCAGAGCGCGACCAGTACATCCGGGCACGGTCGCGGCCAGAGGGCGACGAGGTCGTCCTCGAACCGATCGCAGGCCAGGAGTCGCACATGATCGCTCGCGCCGGCCGGGCGGACGCCCTCATCGAGGTCAAGGCCGGACCGGGCGAGCTCGCCGCGGGCGCGCCTGTCCGCTATCTCGCCATCTAGCTAGTCGCCCTCGGCCGACTCCGCGCCGTCCTCAGGGGCGGCCTGCCTGCGCATGCGCCTGCTGAGGAGAACTCCCTGGCGGATGGACTCGCGGATGGGACCCCGGCGCGGTCGCTCGTCCGCCGCCGGATACGGCGCGTAGCGGCCGATAGCGATCGTCCCCACCTGCGACGCGGCCGCGCCCCAGGCGAGGAAGGCGATGACCAGGAGCAGTGGCACGTAGCCGACCGACGTCAGGGCGGTCACGTACCAGAGGGCGTCGAGGCCGAACCCGTAGCGGAAGGCAAACGAACCGAGCAGGAGTAGGGGGCCGACGAACCCGACCGCGTAGGCGCCGAGCGCGGCCGCCCGCCCACGCTCCGAGGCGTGCGGCAGCCAGAGCCACGCGTGCAGCGACGGAAGGATGAAGATGAGGGCAAACGGGTTCTGGGCGGCGATGAGGAGCGCCACGAGCCCGAGCCCGAGCATCGCCGCGAGGTGGCCGCCGAGCTCCTCCGAGCGTGAAACCGGCCCGGTCGGGACCAGCCGCGGTCGCGTGACGAGCCAGCCGAGCGCCACAAGTCCCGCAAAGACGCCGATCGCGGTCACCGGCCAGTCGGTCGCCACGGAGGAGCTCGGCGCAATCGGCCGCGCCTCTCCGTTCGGGAAGATGCCGGTGACGGAGAAGAGGAGGAGGAGCACGCCTGCCCACAGCCAGAGCCCGAGGCGGCTGGCGAGGCTGCGCAGCGCGGGCGCAAGGGCGATGTGCCTGCGCCGGCAGCGGGCGAAGAGGTCGACGGTCGCGGCGAGGAAGGGAAGCAGGCAGCCCAGAAGGACGAACTGGATCGTCCACCCGGGAATGAGCCGCGTTCCCGTCCACACGAAGGACTCGGTGCCGCTCGCGACATCCGCGGCCGAGTCGAGGGAGCCGAGGAGCACCTGCGCGGACCTGCCCAGCTCGTCCATGTGCTCCTGGTTCAGGGCCACGATCGTGTCACCCGTCGCAGAGGGGGTGCGCGCGCCCGCCGTGCTGAGGGTGACAGCGGGCGTGCCCTGCGCGATGAAGGGGGACTGGCCGTAGAGGCTGAAGGGAAAGGCGAGGTCGATCAGCTGCGAGAGAGCGTTGGGGCGCTGAGGCGTGGTCTGCGCCTGGTCCTGGACGCTCGACTCCGCTGTGGCCACGAGCGTCGAGACGGGTGTGCGCGGCGTGTCTCCGGCAAAGTGGAGATGAGGCGCCCCGTCGCCACCGATCGCGTCGAGGTCGATCACCGCTGCGAGCCGGTCGCGCAGCGCCCAGTTCTGCGCGAACTGGGCCGACCCCAGCGAGCCGAACACGTCGCCGTCGGTCGAGACGAGGACGATCGTGTGCGAAAGGGCTGCGCTGCTCGTGTCGCGGGCCAGCTCGAGCAGAGCGCCGGTGCTCGAGGCGTTGTAGTCGGCGCCTGGAGAGCCGCCGATGTTGTCACGATGGGCGACAATGGCGATGACCTCCTGCGAGCGTGGGACGTTCGTCGCCGACGTCGGCGGCGCGGTTGCGATCAGGTTCACGAAGTGCTGCGTGCCGAGGCCGGGCACGTTGGCGTCGAACTCTTGCCGCTCGACCGTGAAGTCGTAGTCGCGGAAGCGAGCGGTGACCCAGTCCGCGGCTCCCTGTGCGCCGGTCGTCCCGGGCCGGCGGTCGGGAAAGTCGCGGGCGAGCTGAGTCGCGAATTGCACCGCCGTCGTCCGGTCGAAGGAGGGCGGAAAGCGCGGTTGCTGTAGCGCCGCCGGCTGCCCGACGCTGAAGGCCGCGACGAGCAGGGGGACGGCGACGACGAGCCACGCGGCCCGGTAGATACGGCCTGAGATCGGCCGCTCGAGCGACCCCTTTCGGGGCCGCCGGCGTTCAGTGGGGACGGCCATTGCGCCCGCGCCAGTCTAGTGCGGTCCGGGACGTGCCTATCCTTTGGTTCATGCCCGAAAGTGCGACGATCCTGCTCGTCGACGACGAGGAGTCGATCCAGAAGCTCCTCACATACCCCCTGGAGCACGAGGGCTTCCACGTTGTGCAGGCGCGCGACGGCGAGGAGGCCCTGCAGCGGTTCGACGAAAACGCGGTCGACCTCGTGATCCTCGACATCATGCTGCCCAAGCTCGACGGGCTCGAGGTGTGTCGTCGGCTCCGCGCGCGCAGCGCCGTGCCGATCCTGATGCTCACCGCGCGCGACGACGAGCTCGACAAGGTCGTGGGGCTCGAGCTCGGCGCCGACGACTACATCACCAAGCCCTTCTCGATCCGTGAGTTCCGGAGCCGCGTCCGCGCAGCGCTGCGCCGCGCTCAGCTGCCGCCGGCCGGTGCGAGGAGCGACGCGATCGAAGTCGAAGGCGTCCGCATCGACCTGGCCAAACGGACGGTCGAAGTCTCCGGCGAGCCCGTGCAGCTCACCTATCTCGAGTTCGAGCTCCTGCGCACGCTGGCGGCGAACCCTGGCCGCGTCTACTCGCGGCAGGCGCTGTTGGAAGCGCTCTGGGGCGGCGCCGACTACCGCGATCCGCGGACGATCGACGTCCACGTGCGGCACCTGCGCGAGAAGATCGAGTCGGATCCCAGCGAGCCGCACTACCTCTTCACGGTGCGCGGCGTCGGCTACCGGTTCCGCGAGTTGGCATGAACCAGTTCCGGCATCCGCGTCTCTCCGTCAAGCTCGGCCTGGTCGTGCTCGCGATCGTCGCCGGCGCGCTCGGCATCGTCTACGCGGCCGTGGTGCCGCGGCTCGAGGACCGGCTCGTCGACGACCGCCTGGACGAGCTGTCCGTGAACGCGCAGCCCGTCGCGGGCCAGCTCCGCGGCGCGGATCCGTTCAACTACGACGCGCGCGCGGGCGACATCCAGGAGAGCATTGGCGCCCGTGTGATCGTGATCAAGTCGCTCGGCAACGGGGCGTACGTGCCCGTCGGCGACTCGAACCAGATCACCGCGCCGGAGGTCCTCAACGACCCGATCGTGCACTCCGCCTTTCAGCTCAACGTCTTCATGCCGACGGGAGGCGAGGTTGCGCGGGGGCAGGTCGACCGCAACGGCCGCCGCGGCGAGGTCGCATTCCGTCTCAACGACAACACGGTGGTGCTCATGTCGGCGTCGCTTCGCGACACGCTCGCGAGCGTCCGCCTCGTGGAGCGCACGCTGCTGTTGGCGGGCATCGCCGCCCTCCTCATCGCCTGGTTCGCGGGCTCGCTGGCCGCGCTGCGCCTGACCCACCGCATTCGGCGACTGGAAGAAGCGGCCGGCCGGATCGCGGGCGGGGACTTCGAGCAGGAAATCGTCGACCCCGTCGAGGACGAGGTCGGCGAGCTCGCGCGCGCCTTCGATCGCATGCGTCTGCGCCTCGCACATCTCGACCGCGCCAGGCGCGAGTTCATCGCCAACGCGTCGCACGAGTTGCGCACCCCCCTCTTCTCGCTCGGCGGCTTCCTCGAGCTGATGGCGGACGAGGACGTCGACACCGCACACCGCAAGGAGTTCGTCGACGAGATGAGCGGACAGGTGGAAAGACTGACCAGGCTCGCCACCGATCTGCTCGACCTGACCCGGCTCGACGCGGGCCAGCTCTCGGTCGAGCAGGCCGACGTGGACATCGCCGAGAGCGCCCGCACCGTTTGCGAGGAGTTCCGCGCGGTCGCCGAGGCGGAGCAGCACGACCTCTCCGCGCATGTCAATGGCTCCGCGGTCGCCCTCGCGGACGAGCAGCGTGTCCTGCAGGTCGCGCGCATCCTCGTCGAGAACGCCACCCGGCACACGCCGGCCGGGACGAGCATCGTCGTGTCGGCAGGCGACCGGAACGGGCTCGTGGCGCTCTCCGTGGCCGACGACGGGCCGGGGGTTCCGGAGGGCGATCAGGAGCACCTTTTCGAGCGCTTCTACCGCGCCGAGGGCGGCCAGGCGTGGGGCAGCGGCCTCGGGCTCGCCATTGCCTCGGAGCTCGCCGAGCGGATGGGAGGCTCGATCGAGCTCGATTCGAAGCCCGGCGAGACGGTGTTCACGTTGCTTTTGCCACGAGCGGACGGCGTCACGTCGAAACGCTCGAACCGCGGGGGCTGACCCCGCCGCAACTACTATGAGATTGCGGTGCGCCCGGGATCTCTAGCCGTCATTGCGGTGGTCTGTGCTCTTCTGGGCGCGTCTACGGCGCTGATCGTCGCCAAGGCTGCCGGATGGGTCGGCGACGGCGCAACCCGCACCGTCGTCCTCACCGCTTCCGGCGCAGGGACGCCGGCCGCGAATCCGATCGACGAGGACGCAGAAGCGAAGCCGCTGCCAGGCAACGACTTCGATCCGGCGGCGATCTACCGCGAGCGCGCTGCGGGCGTCGTCACGCTGCTCGCCCTCTTCGGCCCGGACGATTCCGCCGCGGCGGCAGACGCGGCCCAGGGCTCGGGCTTCGTCGTTTCCTCGGACGGCTACATCCTCACCAACTCGCACGTGATCACGACGGCCGGCGAGGACGCCACGCAGGCTCCCGAGGCGGCCAGCACTGTCTTGGTCGAGTTCCGGGACGGCGACCGCGTGCGGGCTCGCATCGTCGGGTGGGACATCTACGACGACGTCGGCCTCCTGAAGGTCGACCCGGCCGATCACCACCTGACCGTGGTCCCGCTCGGGGACTCGACTCACGTCGTCGTCGGCCAGCCCATCGCGGCCATCGGCAGCCCGTTCGGCAACGAGAGCTCGCTGAGCGTGGGCGTCGTCTCGGCCACCGAGCGGTCGATCGCCTCTCTGACCTCGAGCTACGACCTCGTCGATGCGATCCAGACCGACGCGCCGATCAATCGCGGCAACTCGGGTGGGCCGATGTTCGACGCGCGGGGCCGTGTGATCGGGATCAACGCCCAGATCAACAGCAATTCAGGGACTGCCGAGGGGGTCGGCTTCGCGGTGCCGATCAACTCCGCCCGCCGGTCGATGGAGCAGCTGATCGAAACCGGCGAGGTGCGCTACGCGTGGCTCGGCGTCTCCACGCAGACGCTCACCCCGCGGCTGGCCGACCACTTCGACTATTCCGTGGACGCGGGCGCCGCCGTGCAGACCGTCGTCCCAGGAAGTCCCGCCGACGAGGCTGGACTCCAGGCTGGAGGCACGGAGAAGGACTTCACCGGCATTCCGTTCCGCCCGGGCGGGGACCTGATCGTGGCGATCGACGGCGCCCCGGTGGAGACCGCCGAGGACGTCGTGCGCGCGATCGCCGAGGGTCTTCTGCCCGGTGAGACGACGCACCTCACGATCCTGCGGGACGGAAAGCGGGTCGAGGTCACGGTCAAGCTCGGCGAACGGCCCGAGACTCCGCCCGGCAGCGACCGTTAGCTGCTCTACAGTGGGCCGCGTGGAGCGGCCTGCTTCCGACCTCGTCCTCCTGGGCGACAACCTCGAGGTCCTGCCGCGCTTCGCGGACGAGAGCTTTCAGCTGGTCTACGCCGATCCGCCCTTCAACACCGGCGGCACGGTCAGACGCCGGACGCTCGAGATCGTTCCCGACGAGGCGGGCGACCGGGTGGGCTTCGGGGGCCGCCGCTACGCCAGCCGGCTCGTCCAGGAGTCCTCGTACCGGGACGCCTTCGAGGACTACCTCGGCTTTCTCGAGCCACGGCTGCTCGAGCTACGCAGGCTGCTCGCGCCCACGGGGACGCTCTACCTCCACCTCGACTACCGCGAGGCCCACTACGCCAAGCTCCTGCTCGACGAGCTCTTCGGGCGCGAGTGCTTCCTGAACGAGATCGTCTGGGCCTACGACTACGGCGCCAAGCCCAAGCGGCGCTGGCCGGCGAAGCACGACACGATCCTCGTCTACGTGAAGGATCGGGACCGCTACTGGTTCGACTCCGACGCGGTCGAGCGCGAGCCCTACATGGCGCCGGGGCTCGTGACCGCCGAGAAGGCTGCCCGGGGAAAGCGCCCCACCGACGTCTGGTGGCACACGATCGTCTCGCCGACCGGCAAGGAGAAGACCGGCTACCCGACCCAGAAGCCCGAGGGGGTCCTGCGCCGAATCGT
>JAICVP010000320.1 GCA_025935275.1 Thermoleophilia bacterium | reverse complement strand
TCAGTCCGAACCGCTGATGGGCCGATTCGGCTAGGTCGTCTCGGCGCTGAAGATGGGGGCGCCGCTCGGCTGGGCGCTGCCCTGGCCGGGCTCGACGGTGACCGCCACTCCGGCACCGGGCGGCAGGTCGCGTCCGAGGAGAAAGACCGTGCGCCCGCCGCTCGAATCGAAGGTGCCCGCAGGACGCATGGCTCCGTCGACGGCCACCCAGGCCTCATAGGTGCGTCCCGAAGGAGCTGGGTCGAGGCCGTTGAGGACGAGAGCTGCTTTCCCGTCCGGCGCGAAGACCAGCTCGCCCTCGGCCCCGGTCAGCGAAACCCGTTGGGAGGCAGGATCGGCGAGCAGCGCCATTTGAGTCTCGAGACGGTCGCGCGCCGAGCGCTCGTTCGAGAGCGATCTGGTCGCCGCGACAGCCCAGACGGCGAAACCGAGCGCCAGGATGGCGGCGACTGCCGTCAGGGCGCGATACGTCCTTCGGGGGCGCAGTGGGACGACCTTGGTGCGCTCCTCGCGGGCCTTCTCGAGGATGCGCTCGCGCAGGTCGGGGCTCGGCCCGGCCGGAGGAGCGGCAAAGGCAAGCGAGGCCGCCGTGTCGTGGAACGCGGCGAGGTTCTCGCGGCACGCAGCGCAGTGCCGGAGGTGCTCCTCCAGCTCTGCCTCCTCCTCGTCGCTCAAGGCGTCGAGTGCGTAGGCAGCTGTCAGCTCGTGGACTTCTTCGTGCTCCATCTCACCGTTTCCTGATCGGTTTGGTCGAGCAGCTCTCGGAGCTTGCTCAGTCCGGTGAACATCCTGCTTTTGATCGTACCGAGGGGCTGTCCGAGTCTCTCCGCGAGCTCCGCCTGGGTGAAGCCGGAGTAGTACGCGAGCTCGAGAGCCTCCCTCTGCTGGTCGGGAAGAAGCTTGAGCGCCCCCTGGATCCGCTCCCGTTCGAGCCTTCGCCAGACGGCATCCTCAACCGAGGCCTCCTCACCCGTCTCGGCGTCCTCGTCCAGCGTTTCCGCCCGACGGCGATCCTCCCGGCGAACGAGGTCGACTGCACGCCGGTGAACCAGCGCCAGGATCCAGGTCTCGGCCCTCCCCCGCTCGGGCACGAATCGACTCGCGGAGCGCCAGACGGCAAGGAATCCCTCCTGCACGGCGTCCTCGGCCAGAGCGCGATCGCGGACGACTCGGAACGCCACGCTGTATGCAACCGCCCCCAGCCGGTCGTAGAGCTCAGCAAGCGCGTCATCGACGGACCGCTCGCAGAGTACGACCAGGGCTTCGTCCGACAGATGGGTGAGTTCAGGGCGCGCGCGCACTCGTCGCGTCAGGCCCGCCCGGCGCTGGAGGAGTTGCATGTGCCCGGGATTCGCCCTGACGACGCAGTCGGTTCACCCACGGCGACGTCTTTCCCGAGAGGCCGCATCGCCATGCACCGGGGACCGAACCGTCTGCGGCTCTCGTGCGAATGAAGCGCCAGCATCGCTCAACGGGGTCCGCACTTCATGTTGGGCTCCATCTATGTAGGGGAGGGTTCAATGAACGAACATCCACGTCGGGGTGCGAGGCGCCGTCTCTCGCTCGCACTCGTGGCCATTGCCGCGCTCATCGCGGTAGGGGCCGCTTTTGCTCACGGGGATCAAGCGCGCTCGACAGAAGACGGGAGCTTGCAGAGGCACTTCCGTGCGCTCCTTCTGCCCGTCCCTCACGACGCGCAGGCAGACAAAGGCTCAACCGTGCTCGGCATTACCAGAATCGAGCTGGAGGACAACCAGAGGATCGAGGTTGACCTGCTCGCCACCGGGCTGAGCCCGAAGCTCCCGCACGCAATTCACATCCACGGTCTCAACGAGGCTCGCAACGAGTGTCCTCGCATGGAAGCGCGTAACGACGGCTCGACAATGCCCGGCTCGAAGACCGACGGGCTGATCGACGTGATCGAAGGGATTCCCGACTACGGTCCGATCAGGGTCTCTTTCACCACGAGGGGCGACACGAGTGCTGCGAGTGGTCTCGCGCTCGATCGTTTCCCGGTCGCAAGCGCTGCGACGGCGATCGAGTACGAGCGGACGATTCATGTTCCTTCGGGTGTCGCGAGGCATCCGGACAGGTTCGCGGTGGTCGTCCACGGTCTCGACCTGAACAACAACGGGGTCTATGACGGAAAGGTTGGACCGCTCGGCGGCGCGCCGAACGAGGCAACGCTTCCGGTGGCCTGCGGCGAAATCCGCGACTAAGGAGCCGAAGTCGCAGGGGGTGGAGC
>JAICVP010000020.1 GCA_025935275.1 Thermoleophilia bacterium | reverse complement strand
TCCCTGTCCCTCGAGGCCGTGGCACGTCGCGCACGCGCCTTCCCAGGTCGCCTGCCCGAGCGCGAGCTGCTCCTGCTGTGCGGCGAGGGTCGATTCGTAGTCGCCCTGCTCCAGGACGGTGACCGTGGTCGGCATGAACGCGTGCTGGATGCCGCACAGTTCCGCGCACTTGCCCTCGAAGTCGCCGGTCCGCTCGGGGACGAAGCGCAGGGTGTTCACGCGGCCGGGAATGGCGTCCATCTTCCCGGTGAGCGCCGGAACCCACCAGCTGTGGATGACATCCATGCCGGTGAGCTGGAGCTCGACGGGCTCGTTCACGGGGAGGTACAGCGTGTTCACCGATATCTCGCCCTCCGGATAGCGGTATTCCCAGTAGAACTGGTGGGCTTCCACCCGGACCGTCAGGTGCTCCTCGTCGGCCACGCTCTGCGCCTGCACCGCCGGGATCTGCGTGAAGGTGAAGATCGCGAGCGCCGCGAGCAGGATCGCCGGGATCGCCGTCCAGATGATCTCCAGCCGCGTGTTGCCGTGGATCTGGGGGCCCTCCGCGGTGGCAGGGTCGTCGCGCCGGCGCCGGAATCGAATGATGAAGACGATGAGCGCCGTCTCCACGAGCACAAAGACGACGGCGCAGAGCCCGAGGACGATCCAGTACAGCCGGGAGATCGCCTCGCCGCTCGGGGTGTCCGGCCCCGGCGGGCCGACCCCGCCGGAAGCTCCAAGCGCAGAGCCGGCACCGGCGAGCGCCAGGACCAAAGCGACGGGAACCGCGAGGGTGAGCTTCCGAGCCATGAAGCGAAGCCATTCTATTCGGCCAGATCCCCCGAACGGGGGAGTTGCGTTTCACCCGTTCTGTGGTTCAGTGCAAAACACGGACATACCTCGTTCGAGGTGCTTCGCCGGGAGTTGGAAGTAGGGTTGTGAGGGTTTCGCGCGCCGTGGAGGGGCGCGGTCTAGGCTTCAGCCCCAGTGGATGAAGCCTGGGTCGTGCCCCTTCCGTCTTCGGTGCAGGAGCCGTTCGAGGTCTTCGTGAACGGCGTGCGGCAGGAGCGCGGGCGCGACTACGAGCTGCGCGGCCGCGAGCTTCGTTTCGAGAAGCCGCTCGCCAAGGAAGGACGCCTCGGCACGATCCGCTGGCTCTCGATCTTCCTCGGCATCGCGGGCACGTACCGGAAGAACGACAGCGTCGACGTCGTCTACGAAAGCGGCGGCCAGAGACGCGTCGCCTCCGCCCTGCCGATCATTCCTCCGAAGAGAGAGCCGTCCCACCGACGCACGTAGCGCAGAGCTCGACGCCGCGGACGCGCGCCAAAACCTTGTAGATCTCGCAGCCGGCGCAGATGCCCGTCGCGGCAGCGGCGAGCGCGAGGCCCGCGACCATGAGGCCGAGCGTCCAGCCGAGGATGTCGAAGCCGAGCGCGAGCGCGAGGGAGGCGGCACCGAGGAAGGCGACGCCGACCTTGTTCGCGAAGCGCGGCGGACGCGAGTCCTCCACCGGCCCTTCGCCGATGCGGGGCTGCACGAGCTCGAAGTAGGCGAGGCACGGGAGGCACCATTTCCTCCCGAGCGTCAGCCCGAGCACGAGCTGGGCGGCAAGGATCGCGAGTAGCGGCCACCAGCCGGTGAGAAACGCTACGAGCGCGAGCGAGCCGATGATCGCCTGGTTGAAGCGCGGCGCGTTCGCGTCGATGACGTCGAGGTCGCGGTACGGGTCGACCGTCCGAGGTTGCTTCATTTAGGAAAGCTTACTCTCATCCGCTCCAGCGGGCGACTACGGTGCACGGACGTGCGGCCCCAGGTCTTCCTCACGAGACGCGTGCCCGAGCCTGTGCTCGCCCGGCTCGAGTCGTCGTTCGAGCTTGCGGACGCAATCGCGGGCTCGGCCGGGCTCGTGACAATTCCGGCCGACGTCGTCGGCGCCGAGCTCTTCGATGCTGCCGGGCCGGGACTTCGCATCGTCGCGAACTTCGGCGTCGGCTACGACAGCGTCGACCTGGAGGAGGCGACGCGGCGCGGCGTGGTCGTCTCGAACACTCCCGACGTGCTGACCGAGGCGACCGCCGAGCTCACGATCGCGCTCGTGCTGGCACTGCTGCGGCGCGTTGCCGAGGGCGACCGCCTCGTGCGCAGGCAGGAGGAGTGGGCGCTCGCGCCGACCTTCATGCTCGGCGAGGGCCTTGGCGGGAAGACGCTCGGGATCGTCGGGCTGGGCCGGATCGGGAGTGAGGTCGCGCGCCTGGCCGAGGCCTTCGGGATGAGGGTCGTCCACACGCGCGGCTCCGGTCCGTACGAGGAGATTCCCCTCGACCGCCTGCTCGGGGAGGCGGACGTCGTCAGCCTGCACGTGCCTCTGACGTCCGAGACCAGGCACCTCATCGGTGTCCGCGAGCTCGAGCTGATGCGCGGAGACGCCGTGTTGGTCAACGTCTCCCGCGGTCCGGTCGTGGACGAGGCTGCGCTCGTCGCAGCGCTGAAGGGAGGCCGGATCGCAGGCGCCGCCCTCGACGTCTACGAGCACGAGCCGGGGGTGAGCGCGGGGCTGCTCGAGCTCGAGAACGTGGTGCTCTCGCCCCATCTGGGCAGCTCGACCCATGCCGCGCGCGAGGCGATGGGGATGCTCTGCGCCGACGCGCTCGAGGCCGTCCTCCTCCGCGACGAGCTGCCCGCACATGTGGTCAACCCGGAGGCGTGGAGTGCCGACTGACGAACTGAGGAGCGGACAACCCGAGTCGGTATCCTCACAAGAGAGCGCAGAGTGTCCCAGCAGCAGTTCGAAGATCTCAATTCCGGCTTCATCCAGGAGCTCTTCGAGCAGTACCTGAGAGCGCCCGAGTCGGTCGACCCGAAGTGGCGGGCTCTGTTCGAGCAGACCCCCGAGAAGCTCGAGTCGAGCCCGGTCGTGCAGCGCGTCCGGGAGCTCTACCCAGGAGGCGCGAACGGCGGTAACGGTGCCTCGGCCGCGGCCGAGCCGGCTGCGCCGCGCCAGCAGCTCCTCGGTGCCGTCGCTGCGGCGATGGCGCTCGTCAAGGCCCATCGGATGCACGGCCATCTCGCCGCGCGTCTCGATCCGCTGGGCAGCGAGCCGCCCGGCGATCCCGCGCTCGAGCCGGAACGCCTCGAGCCCCGGCTCACGCCCGAGCTCCAGGCGCAGGTCCCCGCCCGCGTGCTGCGGGTGCACGTCCCGGGCGAGACCCTTGCCGATGCTCTCCCGCTCCTGCACGAGACCTACTGCGGGACGATGGCGTACGAGATCGAGCACATCTCGATCCACGAGGAGCGCGTGTGGCTCCGAACCGCAATCGAGTCCGGTCGCTACCGCAGGCCTCTCGCCCCGGAAGAGCAGCGAATGCTCCTGCAGAGGCTGACCGAGGTCGAGGGAATGGAGCGCTACCTGCGCCGTGCATTCCTCGGCCAGAAGCAGTTCTCGATCGAGGGGCTCGACGCGATGGTCCCCATGCTCGACGAGGCGATCGAGCTGGCCGCGAAGGACGGTGCCCACGACGTCGTGATCGGCATGGCCCACCGCGGCCGGCTGAACGTCCTCGCGCACACCGTCGGCCGGCCCTACGACGTGATCATCCGCGAGTTCGAGGGCGAACGGCAGCTCGAAGCCGTCGGGTCGGACCCCGAAGGCGGTTCCGGGGACGTGAAGTACCACCTGGGCGCCGAAGGCCTCCGCCACACGGATCAAGGCGACGTGACCGTGCGGCTGGCCTCGAACCCGAGCCACCTGGAGTATGTGAATCCCGTCGTCGAGGGTGAGACCCGCTCGATCCAGACCGACCACAAGGTTGCGCAGGTCGACCACGATCCCAGGCGCGCGCTCGCCGTCCTCATCCACGGCGACGCTGCGTTCCCCGGCCAGGGCGTCGTCTCCGAGACGCTCAACCTGGAGAACCTCCCCGGCTACTCGACCGGCGGCACGCTCCACCTCATCGCGAACAACCAGATCGGGTTCACGACCGACCCGGTCGAAGCGCGCTCGACCCGCTACTCGAGCGACCTCGCCAAGGGCTTCGACATCCCCATCGTCCATGTGAACGCAGACGACGCCGAGGCCGCGATCGCGGCGATCCGCCTCGCCATGGCATACCGCGAGCGCTTCCGCAAGGACTTCGTCGTCGATCTCGTCGGCTACCGGCGCTTCGGCCACAACGAGGGCGACGAGCCCGGCTACACGCAGCCGCTTATGTACAAGACGATCGAATCCCATCCGAGCCTGCGCACGCAGTACGCCGCTCGTCTCGTCGAGGACGGCGTGGTCACCGAGGAGGAGGCTGCCGCCCTGGACGACGCCGTGCAGACGGCCATGAGGCAGGCGCACGAGCAGCTCAAGGCCTCGATCGAAGCCGGGACCGCGCCCGCGCAGAAGGAGAAGGACAGGCTCGGCCGGGGCTCCGACGTCCCCATCGAGACCGCGGTGGACGCGGCGATCCTCCGCGAGCTCAACGACCAGCTCCTCGCCGTCCCCGAGGGCTTCACCATCCATCCGAAGCTCGCGAAGCAGCTCGAGCGGCGCCGGGAGACCCTTGGCGAGGCAGGCGGGATCGACTGGGCGCAGGCCGAGGGCCTCGCGCTCGGGAGCCTGGTGGTCGCCGGCACGCCGATCCGCCTCACCGGGCAGGACACGGAGCGCGGCACGTTCTCGCACCGCCATCTCGTCCTGCACGACTACGAGAACGGGGATGTCTACACGCCGCTGGCCCACCTGCCGGCCGCGTCGGCACCGGTCCAGGTCTACAACTCGCCGCTCTCCGAGATGGCCGCGGTCGGATTCGAATACGGCTACTCCGTTGCCTGCCCGGCTGCCCTCATCCTCTGGGAGGCGCAGTTCGGCGACTTCGTCAACTCCGCCCAGGTGATGATCGACCAGTTCATCGTCTCCGGGCTCTCCAAGTGGCATCAGAGCTCCCGCCTGACGCTGCTCCTCCCGCACGGGTACGAGGGCAACGGGCCCGAGCATTCGAGCGCGCGCCTCGAGCGGTTCATGCAGCTTGCCGCCCAGGAGAACATCCGCATCGTCAACTGCACGACCGCCGCGCAGTACTTCCACGTTCTCCGCCGCCAGGCGCTGCATCCGAAGGCGCGCCCGCTCGTCCTCCTCACGCCGAAGGGGTTGCTGCGCCTGAAGGAGTCCACGTCGAAGCTGGACGACCTGGCGCGTGGCAGCTTCCGCCAGATGCTCGACGATCCGAGTCTCGACGAGGAGGGGCGGCGCACCGCGGGCCGGCTCGTCCTCTGTTCGGGCAAGGTCTACTACGACATCGTGGGCCACGCGGCCCACCAGGAGTCGGAGGGGATCGCCGTCGCCCGCCTCGAGCAGGTGTACCCGTTCCCCGTGGCCGCCTACGACGAGCTCCTGTCGCGCTACCCGAACATCACCGAGTTGGTCTGGGCGCAGGAGGAGCCCCAGAACATGGGCGCCTGGCGCGCAGTCCGCCACCGGCTCGAGGAAGGCCTGCCGGACGAGGTGCGGCTTCGCTACGTCGGCCGGCCGTGGCGCGCGAGCCCGAGCGAGGGCTACCCGACCGCGCACGCGCTCGAGCAGGACCGCATCGCGCGCGAAGCGCTTGCTGTCTACTGACCCGTTGAGCTAACCGAGAGCCTCCTCAGGGCGTCTATTTCTCGGTGGGCGGACTCTTTCTCGCGGCCTGGCGTCTGGTCCTGAAGAGGGCCGCGTCCGACCGTCTCATCGTCGGCGCCGCGTTTGTCACCGTGCTCCTCGCCGCGGCGCTGCTCGCGGCCGGGCCGATCTACTCCGAGGCGGTCGCGCTCAGCGGTCTCGAGCGCACGCTGGAGGACGCGCCAGCACGCGATGCAGGGCTCGAGGTCTCGGGCCGTATTCCGCTGGACGATGCGTCCGCTACCGGCGAACGGGTCTCCAGCGGAATCCGCGCGGTGCTCGGCGAGGACGTGCCCGTCTACCGGAGCGGGTTCTCGGATTCCTTCGCCGTGCCGGGCGGGGACGGCCGCCCCTCGGACGCGCTCGCCGTCTTTGGCTTCTACGACGGTCTCGAGAACCACGCGACCCTGGTCGCCGGAGAGTGGCCGTCGTCGGAAGGAGCCGGCGTCGTCGAAGCCGCGCTGCCCGCGGCCGCGGCGGAGGCACTCGGCCTCGAGCCCGGGGACGAGCTTTCGCTCTCGGCGATCGGCGATCCGACCGAGAAGGTCGACGTTCGGCTCGCGGGCACGTACCGGGTCGACGATCCGCGCGACCCATTCTGGTGGGGCCACCGCCTCGAGACAGGAGGCGAGCGCACGATCGACTTCACCACCTACGGGCCCTTCGTCGTCCCCGAGGACGTCTTCCCGTCCGTGGCCGGGTCCGAGGCGAACCTCGCGTGGCGCGCCGCGCTGAGCCCGAGCAGGATCACGGTCGCCGCGCTGCCCGGCCTGCGTGATGACGTCTCGACGCTCCAGCGGCGCCTGAGCGAAGGGGCCTCCCGGGAGGTCTCGGTCGACACCGGGCTCGTCGCCGTCCTCGACCGCACCGACCACCTGCTCACCGTCACTCGCTCCGGCGTGCTCATTCCCTCGGTGCAGCTCGCCATTCTGGCCGGCGCCGCGCTTCTCTTCCTCGCCGGGCTGCTCTCCGAACGGCGTGGGCTCGAGTCGGCGATCCTGCGCTCCCGCGGGGCTGGCGCCGAGGGCGTCGCCGCACTCGCGGTCATGGAGGGCGCGCTCCTGGCCGTGCCGGCCGCCATCCTCGCGCCGTGGGTCGCGGTTCTGGGCTTACAGGCACTGAACCACGTGGGCCCGCTCGCGCAGATCGGTCTGCGCCTCGACCCCCACGTGACCACGACGTCGTACGTGCTCGCCGCACTCGCGGCCCTGCTCTGCGTCGTCGCGCTGGCGCTCCCGGCACTGCGCTCGGGGGCGGTGACCTCGACGGTGGCCGGGCGCGGACGGCCCCAGCCGAAGAGCTTCGTCCAGCGTGCGGGCCTCGACCTGATCCTCGTCGTGCTCGCGCTCGTGGCCTACTGGCAGCTCCGCCGCTACGGCGGGCCAGTCGTGGAGAGCGTGCAGGGAAAGCTCGGCATCGACCCTCTCCTCATCGCGGCCCCCGCGCTCGGGCTGCTCGCCGGCGCCGTCCTCGCATTGCGCGTCGTTCCGGCGGCCGCCTCGCTCGTCGAACGGGCGGCGAGTTCGGCCAGAGGCATGGTGGCCGCGCTCGGTACGCGCGAGCTGGCGCGCCGGCCGCAGCGCTACGCGCGCTCGGCCCTCCTCCTCACGCTTGCGCTGGCGATCGGTCTCTTTGCGTCCGCCTACAGCCGCACGTGGCTCGCTTCGCAGCGCGATCAGGCCGACTACGCGGCGGCCGCGGACGTCCGCGTGGAGCCCAGCGAGCGCTCGGGCTCCATCCCGGCGCTGCAGCTCTCGGGCGCGTACGCAACCCTGGCGGGCGTCCGGTCGGCGCTCCCGGTCTACCGCGAACAGCTGAACCTCTCCGACTCGTCCGGCCCCGCCACGCTGCTCGGGATCGATGCCGACCGCACCGCGGGCGCGGTGAGCTTTCGCGGAGACCTGGCGAGCCGTCCCCTGCCCGCCATGCTGGCACCGCTCGGCGAGAGCCGTCCGCGCCTGGCGGCGGTGCCGCTTCCCGGGAAGCCGACGAAGCTCGCACTCGACGTCGACGTCGGGGTTGCGCGCGTGCCGGGAGACCGCGCGTTCTTCGGGACCGGGGCTCGACCCTCGCTTTCGGTCGTCCTGAGGGACGCAGCCGGTCTGCTGTACCGGCTGCCTACGACCGGCTTCGGCGTCTCGGGCGCCAGGAAGCGCATCGTCTACGAGCTCTCCGGCCCACGCGGCGAAGCGCCGCGCTACCCGCTCTCCCTGGTGGGCGTCGAAACGAACATCATCCCTTCGTTCCAGGTCAACCGACCGGTGTCGGTCGACGTTCTCTCCGTCGAAGCGGCAGACGATTCCGGCACCTTCACCCCGATCGATACTCCCGACGAGCCCTGGCAGGTCAGCGCCAGCCAGATCGAGGACGCCGACCAGCCCCCGCGCGTCGTGCGCGTCAGCCCCGACGGGTTCTTCTCCCTCGACGTCCTGTCCGGCTCGGTGTCGGAGTTCCCCAGTCGCGGCTCGGTCACGTTTACCGCCACGCCGGGACGAAACGCTCCGGTGCAGGCGATTCCCGCGATCGCGACGAGCCGGTTCCTGGCAGATACGGGGACCGCTGTCGGTGGCCGGGTGCCCCTCGGGCCCGCCGGGCCGGCGCTTGCACTGAGCGGTGCGGCCAAGGGCTTTCCGACCCTGCCGGGATCCATGGGCGGCGTCGTCGTCGACCTGCCGACCTACGCCGCCGCCGAATGGCTCACCGACGGGACGGTGCTCGAGCCAACGGAGTGGTGGCTCGACGTGGACGGGCCCGCCGCGCCTGTCGCGGCGCGGCTCGCCGCGCCGCCCTACTCGAGCGACGTCGTGGTCGACCGGGCGGCGCGGGCACGCGCTCTGTCCACCGATCCGGTGGCGCTCGGCATCAGCGGCGCGCTCTACATCGGCTTTGCCGCCGCGGCGATCTTCGCCGTGATCGGGTTCGCGGTCAGCTCGGCGATCTCCGCGGCCGAACGGAAGACGGAGTTCGCCGTCCTGCGCTCGGTGGGCCTCTCGAGAGGCCAGCTCTCGGGGGCACTCGCCCTCGAAGGCGGGCTGACTGCCTGCCTCGCGCTCGCCGCGGGCACGGCGCTCGGAGTCCTCCTGGCCTGGTTCGTGCTGCCGTACGTCTCGTTGAGTGGTGAAGGCGCGAGGCCGTTCCCAGACGTGATCGTCCACTTCCCGTGGCGAACCGCCCTCCTGCTCGAGGGAGCTCTGCTCCTCGCACTCGCCGTGGTCGTCGCCCTCGAGATTCGCGTGCTTGCGCGCGTGCGCCTGGCCCCGGCCCTGCGCGCGGGAGAGGATCGATGAGCGCGATTCGCTCCCTGCTGAGCCCGCTCGTCCTCGCGGCCAGGCGGATCCGCTCCGACCTGCCGCTCACGGCTGCGGTCTTCGGCGTCGTTCTGGTCACCAGCTTCGTCTTCGCGGCCGCACCGCGCTACCTCGAGTCGAACGCCGACGACGGCCTGCGCTTCGCCGTCACGAAGGCGAGCCCCTTCGAGCGGAACGTGGAGATCACGCAGGCCGGCCGGATCGAGCCCTCCGCGTCCGACCCGATCTCGGCGGTGGGCGACGCGGGCACCAGGCTCGCGCAGCGCTTCCCCGAATCCGTACGAGAGGTGGCCGGCGACCGGCGCGACGCCGTCGAGACGACGCGCTACACCGCCGTGGACGCACCCGGTGTTCCCGGGCCTCCCGGGACGACGCGGCTCCTGACGCTGGAATACGTGCAGGGGGCCGCAGACCGGGCCCGGCTCGTCGCCGGGCGCATGCCGGAGGAGCGTGACGAGATCGTCCCGCTGCCGTTCCGCCTGGGCCAGCCCAGGGCGCGGCTCGTAGAAGTGGCCGTCCCGCTTGCCGGTGCCAACGCGCTGTCTCTTCAGGTCGGTGACGTGCTCTACCTCGAGCCCGACTTCGAGGACGTCCTGGTCGGCCCCGTCCCGCTCAGCGAACGGCGGATGATCGCCGCCGAGGTGACCGGGATCTTCGCGCCGAAGACAGACACCGACCGCGCCTGGCTCGAAGACGCGCGCCTCGGCAAGCCCGTCATCCGGGACACCGACCAGCGCCGCTACGTCTACGGCTTCGGCCTGTTCGCCCCCTCGGCGTACGCCGAGATCGCCGCCGCCACCGCGCCGCTCCCCATGCGGTACTCCTGGCGCTACGACGTCGACCCGAGCGGTTTCGATGCAGGCACGATCGACCGGCTCGACTCAGATGTGCGCGAGCTCGACGCGGGCTTCGGGGAGTCGACGTTCGGCCAGCGCCTCGGGACAGGGGTCCGCACGGGCCTGTCGGACGTGCTCACGGGCTACCGAAACGACCGCGACGCGGCAGCGGCCGTGATCGCGATCGGCGCGGTCGGGCTCCTGGCGCTCGCACTCGCGGTCGTCGCCCTGCTCGGTGGGCTCGCCGCGAACCGGCGAGGAGAGAGCATCGCGCTGGTCCGGTCCCGGGGCGGCGCCACCTGGCAGGTGCTCGGCGCCGAGGCCGTGGAGGGAATCGCGGTCGCGCTCCCGGCAGGCGCTCTCGGCCTCCTGGCCGCGCTCCTCCTCGTCGACGGGCGCAGCGTCGTGACCCCGCTCCTGCTGGTCCTCGGGATCGTGCTCGCAACGGGAGCCCTTCTGGCCGCGGCAGCCTCGTCCGCAGCTCGGAGCGGCCTCGCGGCACGGGGCCGCGAGGAGGTCGCCGTGACGACGGTGTCGCCGCGCCGGCTCGCGATCGAGGGGGCCGTCGTCGTCTCCTCGCTCGTCGGCGTCTATCTTCTCCGGCGAAGAGGCCTTGCGGACGCGAACGGCTTCGACCCCTACCTTGCGGCGGTGCCGCTCTTGCTGGGTCTCGCGGCCGGGATCGTGGCCGTCCGCCTGTATCCGCTCCCGGTTCGTTTCCTTGCGGCTGCGGCCGCGCGACGGCGCGATCTCGTTCCCGCGCTCGCGCTTCGCCGTGTCGCGCGGCAGCCGGGAGTCACCGGGGCCCCACTGCTCGTCCTCCTGCTGGGCGTCTCGGTCTCGGTCTTTGCGGGAGTCATGGCCGCGACGCTGAGCCGCGCGCAGGAAGGCGCGGGCTCGGCCTCGCTCTCGCCGCTCGCCACAGGGACGCTGGACGCGTTCCGCGCAGGAGCGCTGCTCGCCGCCGCGTACGCCGGTTTCGTGATCGTGCTCGCCCTGCTTCTCACCGCCAGGTCGCGGCTCCGCGACCTGGCCTACCTGCGGGCACTCGGCCTTTCGCGGCGGCAGGCGGTGGCCGTGACGGCTGCGGAGCTCGCGCCACCCTTTGTCGTGGCGCTCGTGGTCGGCACCGTCCTCGGACTCGCGACCGCCTACCTCGTCGAGCCGGGTCTCGACCTCACCGCGCTCGCCGCCGGAGGACGGGACGTCGCGCTGCGCCTCGACCTCGTCACGCCACTTCTGCTCACGGTCGCCCTCGTCGTGGTCTCCGCGGTTGCGATCTGGGCCACCGCGGCGGTCATGCGCCGCATGAGCCTCAGCCGTTCCCTCAGGATGGGAGAGAGATGAGTCAGATCGTCTGCGACAACCTCGTGAAGATCTACAAGGTCGCCGACCTCGAGGTCGTCGCCCTGCAGGGGCTCGACCTCGTCGTCGAGCAGGGCGAATTCATCGCCATTGTTGGCGCTTCGGGCAGCGGGAAGTCCACCCTGCAGAACATCCTCGGAGGGATGGACGTGCCTACTGCGGGAAAGGCCGAGGTGGCTGGCTTTGACTTGACTTCGCTGACGCCGAAGGAGCGGACGATCTACCGGCGGAGCATCGTCGGCTTCGTCTGGCAGCAGACCACCCGCAACCTGCTCACCTACCTCACGGCCGAGGAGAACGTGGAGCTCCCCCTGATTCTCGAAGGAATGCGGGGCGCCGACCGGCGCGAGTACGCCGTCGAGCTCCTCCGCCTGGTGGGCATGGCCGAGCGGGCGGGGCACAAGCCCGACCAGCTGTCCGGAGGCGAGCAACAGCGCGTCGCCATCGCGATCGCGCTCGCGAACCGCCCCCGGGTGCTCTTCGCGGACGAGCCGACTGGTGAGCTCGACACGGAGACGGCGACCGAGATCTTCGCCACCCTCCGCAAGGCCAACCGGGAGCTCGGCGTGACGGTGGTCGTCCTCACCCACGACCCGCTCGTCTCGGAGCAGGTCGACCGCACCATCGCGATCAGGGACGGGCGGACGAGCACCGAGACCCTGCGTCGGCGCGAGATCGACGAGCTCGGCGACCACCAGGTGATCGCGGAGGAGTTCGCCGTGCTCGACCGCGCGGGCCGCCTCCAGCTTCCGCAGGAGTACGTGAGCGCCCTCGAGCTGGAGCGGCGGGTGCGCCTGGAGCTCGAGCAGGATCACATCGGGGTCTGGCCCGACAAGGCCAACCGGGAGCGAAACGGTGGCTGAGCCCATCGCCGCCACCGAGGCGCTGCACCGCGAGTACGAGACCGGCGATGCCGTCGTCCACGCGCTGCAGGGGGTAGACGTGCGCATCGACCGCGGCGAACTGACCGTCGTTCACGGTCGCTCGGGCTCCGGAAAGACGACGCTGCTCAACATGATCGGCGGCCTCGATCGCCCAACGCGTGGACGCGTATGGGTCGACGGCGCCGAGGTCTCGGCGATGGGCGAGGACGAGCTCGTCCGCCTGCGGCGGGAAAAGATCGGGTTCGTCTTCCAGGCGTTCGGCCTCGTCCCGATCCTGACCGCAGCGGAGAACGTCGAGGTGCCGCTGCGCCTCCGCAATGAACAGCCGGGTGCGCGGACGAAGCGCGTGGGCGAACTGCTCGAGCTCGTCGGCCTCGCGGGCCGCGCCCGCCACCGGCCCTACGAGCTTTCCGGCGGGGAGCAGCAGCGGGTCGCGATCGTGCGCGCGCTCGCCAACCGGCCCAAGCTTCTGATCGCGGACGAGCCGACGGGCCAGCTCGACTCCTCGAACGCGCGGACGATCATGGAGGTCATCCGTGAGCTCGTCAGGAGCGAAGGCGTGTCGGCGATCGTCGCCACGCACGACCCGCTCCTTCTGGACGTGGCCGACCGAGTGGTCGAGCTGCGCGACGGCGAAGCGGTCTAGGGCTCGTCGGCGCGCCGCTCGCGCCACTCGTCGCTCTCCTCCCGTCGCTTTTCGACGGACTTGCCCTCCTGCGGGGCGCCGGCAGGCCCGGCCATGGTGACCCCTTCCGCCCCCACGAGCTCGCGTGGGTCAGCCGTCCGGTACGCGGGATCCTGCGCGCCGCCGCGCGGGTCGCCCGCGCGGTCGAGCGCGTCCAGGTCTCCCTTCTGCTTGCTCGCGCGGTGCTCCTCGTTCTTCCTTTTCCAGCGTCCGAACATTCCGGGCCTCAATACCCGCTCCGTTTCGGTCGAAATCTGTCTGAATGGACGTTTCCAGCCGAGGCATCGGTCAACGTGAGGCGCGTATGGCCGTCCGCGTCCCCGAGCGCGCTCCCGTCAGGGAAGTCGACGACCTCTGGATCCCGCTGCCGGATGGAGCAAGGCTCTCGGCGCACCTCTGGCTGCCGCCCGGCGCCGAAGCAGCGCCCGTGCCCGCCGTGGTCGAGGTTTCGCCGTACCGCCACGAGGACCACACGCGGCGCCGTGACGCCGTTCGCCATCCCTATTTCGCCGAGCACGGATACGCCTCGCTCCGCATCGACATACGCGGGAGCGGCGCTTCGAGCGGTGTCCTGCTCGACGAGTACACGGAGCAGGAGCAGGAAGACGTCTGCGCCGCCCTCGACTGGGTCGCGGCGCAGCCCTGGTGCACCGGCTCGCTCGGCATGATCGGGCTCTCCTGGGGCGGCTTCGCGGCCCTGCAGGCCGCCGCCCGCCGCCCGGCGGCGCTCAAGGCCGTCATCGCCCTGTGCGCGAGCGCCGACCGCTACGGGGCCGACGTCAAGTACCACGGCGGCTGTGTCCTCGGCTGCGAGCTTCTTCCCTGGTCTTCGACGATGCTCGCCATGAGCGTGCGTCCGCCCGATCCCGATCTCGCGGGCGAGGACTGGCGCGAGCTCTGGCTCGAGCGCCTCGAGCAGGCCGTTCCGTTCGCCGAGACCTGGCTTTCACACCAGCGGCGGGACGCGTACTGGCAGACCGGCTCGCCCTGCGAGGATTACGCGGCCATCGAGTGCCCGGTGTACGCGGTCGGCGGCTGGGCCGACCCGTACCGGCAGGCCGTCCTCGACCTGCTCGCGTCGCTCTCCTCGCCCCGCAAGGGCCTGATCGGCCCCTGGTCGCATCGCTACCCGGAGGAAGGCTCTCCGGGACCGGCCTTCGACTTCCGCGCCGAGTGCGTGCGCTGGTGGGATCACTGGCTCAGGGGCGAGCCGACCGGCGTCATGGACGAGCCGATGCTGCACGCCTGGATGCCCGGCCCTGCGGAGGAGGGGGAGGCGGGCGGCCGGTGGGTGTCCGAGGAGCTCTGGCCGCCGCTTCGTCCGGTCGCCGACGACTATGCGCTCGGCGACGGCACGCTCACGCTCGGTTCCGAGCTTGAAGGTGCCCTCGCTCTCGACTCACCGGAGAGCACAGGCCTGGAGGCCGGGGCCTGGTGCCCGTGGACGGATTCCGACCTCGCGGGCGACCAGGGCCGCGACGACGATCTCTCCCTCGTCTTCACGAGCGAGCCGCTCGAGGAGTGCGTCGAGATCCTGGGCACCCCTGCTTTGACCGTCGAGGTCTCGGCTGCCGAGCCGCGTGCACTGCTCGCGGTGCGCCTCTGCGATGTCGCTCCCGACGGCTCGTCCCGCCTCGTCACGCGCGGCCTGCTGAACCTCACGCACCGAACCGGCAGCGCCGACCCGCAGCCGCTCGAGCCCGGAGAGCGCATCCGGGTTCGCGTGCCGCTCGAGGCGATCGCCCACGCGTTCCCGGCCGGGCACCGGATCCGCGTCGCGGTCAGCTCCTCTTACTGGCCGTGGGCCTGGCCTTCGCCGAAGCGAGCCGGCCTCCAGCTCTTCACCGGCACGGCTTCGCGCTTCGAGCTGCCCGTGCGCCCCCAGGGGAAGCGCGACGGCGTGCCGACCGGGCTCCTGCCCCCGCCCGCGCAGGCAGAGGTTCACGGCGGCAGCATCCGGCGGCTCGTGCACGACGGCGAGCCCGGCCCGGCCCGCTGGACCCTCGAGGTCGAGCGCACCCGCGGCCGCCGACAGGTCCCGCCCGGCACCCTCGAGATCGAAGGAGCCCAGACCGACGTCTATCGCATCGAGGAGGGCGATCCCCTCTCGGCCCAGGTCGAGTGTCGTCGGCAGATGGGCATGGCGCGCGACGGCTGGTCGGC
>JAICVP010000197.1 GCA_025935275.1 Thermoleophilia bacterium | reverse complement strand
GGCCTCGTGCGCAGGCTCGATGATGCGGATCGCGGACGCGGCGGTCCCGCCGCGGTTCGAGGCCTGCGCCGCGACGAAGCGCGGTAGCCCGCCTTCCTCACGGAACCCGAGGGCGTAGGCGGAGAGGTTGCCCCCGCCTCCGTACGGCAGCGCGAGGACGTCGGGTGCCCCGCCGAGTTCCTCCACGATCTCGAACGCCGCGGTCTTCTGACCTTGGAGGCGGAGCGGGTTCAGCGAGTTGACGAGGACGTGCGTTCCGGCGGCTTCGAGCTCCTTCGCCTCCGCGAGTGCCTCTTCGAAATTCGCACGCGTTTCCACCTTCGCGCCCACGGCTCTGGCCTGCGCGAGCTTGCCGCGCGCCACCGCCCCTTCGGGCTGGAGGATGACCGCCTCGAGACCTGCGCGGGCTGCGTAGGCGGCTGCGGACGCAGCGGTATTCCCGGTCGAGGCGCAGACGACGGAGCGCGCGCCGTCCGCGAGCGCCTGCGTGACCGCGACGGTCATGCCACGGTCCTTGAAGCTGCCCGTGGGGTTCGCGCCCTCCCATTTGAGCCACATGTCGGCGCCGAGGCGCTCCGAGAGCCGCGCTGCGGGGAGGAGGGGGGTCGAGCCCTCGCCGAGCGAGACGATCTTCGCGCCCGGCGCCAGGGGCAGCCGGTCGCGGTAGCGCTCTGCGAGCGGGACGGTCACTCCGCGGGAGACTACTCTCACGCCCAGCCGAGGCCGGGAACGCCGCGATCCGAGATGACCGGGAGGGCAGCAGGAGGAGACTTCGACTCCTCCAGCTCCGAGATCTCCTCGAGGGCGGCCTCGACGTCTCCTGCGGGCGCTTCGTGGGTGACGATGTGCAGGGTCGCCGAGCCGTTGTCCTGCTTCTGGACGAGCCGGGCGATCGAGACACCGTGGGTGGCGAGGCGAAGCGCCACGTGGGCGAGCACGCCGGCCCGGTCCTCGACCTCGATGCGAACGTAGAAGGGGGAGCGGAGCTTGCCGGGGTCGAGGCGCTCGACGCTGCGCCAGCAGGCGTCGTTCTGCAAGAAGCCGGTACCGGTCGTGCCGATGATCGAGACCATGTCGGCGACGACCGCAGACGCCGTCTCGATGCCGCCGGCGCCGGGGCCCTCGAGGGTGATCTCGCGAATGGCGTCGCCCTGGAGCATGACTGCGTTGAAAGCGCCCGCGACCGCAGCCAGCGGATGCTGGCGGTCGACGAGAGCGGGCTGGACGCGCACGTCGAGCCGGCCGTCCACGAGAGTCGCGGCGCCGACGAGCCGGACCGTCATGCCCATGTCGCCCGCGGCCTCGACGTCGTTTGCCTCGAGCCCCTGGATGCCCTCGTAATCGACGTCCGCGAGGGTCACGCGCGAGCCAAAGGCAACCGTCGCCAGAATGGCCATCTTCGCGGCGGCGTCGGCGCCCGAGACGTCGTCCGTGGGATCGGCCTCCGCGAACCCGCGCGACTGCGCCTCGGCGAGCGCTTCGTCGTACGAGGCCCCGCGCTCCATCTCCGTGAGGATGAAGTTGGTGGTCCCGTTGACGATGCCGAGGACGCGGTGGACGTTCGTGACGACGAGTGCCTCGCGGAGAACCTTGATCACGGGGATCGCGGCGCAGACGCTTGCCTCGAAGCGGAGCTGGACGCCGCCGGTGGACGCGGCCTCGAAGAGCTCTGCGCCCTTCTGGGCGACGAGCTGCTTGTTCGCGGAGACGACCGGCTTGCCAGCCCTCAGGAGATCGAGGACGTAACCCCCGGTCGGCTCGATCCCGCCCATGACCTCGGCCACGAGCGCGATCGACTTGTCCTCGATGATCGAGGCGAAGTCGGTGGTCAGGACCTCGGGATCGGGCTGGTACGCGCGCTCCTTCTCCGGGTCGCGGACCAGCGCCTTGACCACGCGCAGGCGGTGGCCCGTGGCGCGCTCGATGTCGTCGGCGCTTTCGTGAAGGAGTCGGTTTACCGCCGACCCGACGGTCCCGTAGCCCAGAAGGGCGACCGGGACGTCAACAGAGGCCATCGGACGAACGGGTCGCGTTACGCGCGCCCGAAACGCGAGCAGCGCAAGGACGCAGGGAGCGTTCGTAGCCGAAGGCTACGGACGTGACTGAGGACGCCGCGATGTGACGCGTTGCAGAGCGCCGCGTGACCCGGACCGTGAGCCCGAGGGCCGTTCAAATCAGTGGACCCCATGGGCCTCCTGGCCGAGGAGGCCCTCCCGACCGGCGAGGTCGCGGAGCTCCTGTCCGACCTGCTCGACGGGATGCTTGGCGGCCATGCGCCGGAGGGCAGTGAAGCGCGGCCGCCCAGCATCCTCCTCCGCGATCAGCTCACGGGCGAACGAGCCGTTGCGGATGTCTTCGAGCAGCTTCTTCATCGTCGTCTTCACGTGCTCGTCGACGATGACCTGGCCACGGGTGAGGTCGCCGTACTCGGCGACGTCGGAAATCGAGTGGCGCATGTACGAGAACCCGCCCTCGTAGATCAGGTCGACGATGAGCTTCATCTCGTTGATGCACTCGTAGTAGGCGATCTCGGGCTGGTAACCGGCGTCCACGAGCGTCTCGTAGCCGGCCTGCATGAGCGCGCAGACGCCGCCGCAGAGGACGGCCTGCTCGCCGAAGAGGTCGCTCTCCGTCTCCTCGGCAAATGTCGTCGCAAGCATGCCCGCGCGGCCGCAGCCGATCGCGGTGCCGTAGGCGAGCGCGAGATCGAAGGCGTTGCCGCTCGCGTCCTGCGCGACCGCGACGAGCCCTGGAGTGCCCGCGCCGGCCTCGAAGAGCTGGCGCACGCGATGGCCTGGGCCCTTCGGGGCGACCATGACGACGTCGTGACCCGCACCCGGCTTGATCTCGCCGAAGTGAACGTTGAACCCGTGGGCGAAGAGCACGGCGGCGCCGGGCTCGAGGTTGGGCTCGATCTCGCGCTCGAAGACGCCCTTCTGCACGTGGTCGGGCAGGAGGATGGCGACGAGCTGGGCCCCCTGCACGGCGGCGGGGATCGCCTTCACGGTCAGCCCGGCTTCCTCGGCGGCGGCCCACGAGTCGCTCCCGAGGCGCAGGCCGACCTCGACGTCGACGCCGGAGTCGCGCAGGTTCAGCGCGTGCGCATGTCCCTGGCTGCCGTAGCCGATGACGGCCACCTTGCCGTTCAGGAGATCGAGGTTGCCTTCGCGGTGGACCGTTGCCATGAGATTCCTTTCCTTAGCGGAGTACGTGTTGACGTCTGGGCGCGCGCGCCGTGGACGCACGGGCGAGGCCGATGCGGCCGGTGCGCGCAAGCTCTTTCAGGCCGTGCGGGCGGACGAGCTCCTCGAACGAGTCGAGCTCCTCCGGGGAGCCGACGACCTCGAAGATGATCGCGTTCGGCCCGAGGTCCGCGACCCGGGCGCTGAACACCTCGGCGAGCGCGAGCAGCTCGCCGCGCCGCTCTGCCGGCGCGTTGACCTTGAGGAGCGCGAGCTCGCGCTCGATTGCCTCGCCGGGCTCGAGCTCGTTCACGCGCAGCACGTTCACGAGCTTGTGCATCTGCTTCTCGATCTGCTCGATGGACTCCTGTGCGCAGTCCACGCGCAGGGTGATGCGCGAGACATTCGGTCGCTCGGTCGGCCCGACGGCCAGGCTCTCGATGTTGAACCCGCGGCGGGCGAACATGTTCGACACCCGCGCAAGGGCGCCCGGGCGGTTCTCGACCAGGACGGAGAGCGTGTGCGTCACGCTTCCACCCGCTCGTCCTCGGAGTCGAACTCGATCACGTCGAGCGCGGCCGCGCCCGCGGGGATCATCGGGAAGCACTTCTCCTCGGGATCGACGCGCGCGTCCACGACCGCGGCGCGGCCGCACGCGAGCGCCTCTTCAAGGGCGGGCTCGAGCTCGTCCTCGGAGGAGACCGTGAACCCGGCGGCACCGTAGGCCTCGGCGAGCTGCGCGTAGTCGGGCACCTGGTGCGTGAGGTGCGTCTGCGCGAAGCGCTCGTCGTAGAACATCTCCTGCCACTGGCGCACCATTCCGAGCCAGCCGTTGTTCACGATCACGACGACGATCGGCAGGCCTTCCAGGACGGACGTCGCGAGCTCCTGGCACGTCATCTGGAAGCAGCCGTCGCCGTCGATGCAGATCACTGTCGCATCGGGGCGAGCGGCCTTTGCGCCGATCGCGGCCGGCAGGCCGTAGCCCATCGTGCCGAGGCCGCCGGAGGTGATGAACGAACGCG
>JAICVP010000187.1 GCA_025935275.1 Thermoleophilia bacterium | reverse complement strand
GTGGGGGCAGCGGCAGTGATTCTCACCCTGCTCGGCGGAACGACCTGGGCACAGGACGGCTTCTGGTCGCCCGACGGCGGGTATTCGACCATCGCTCAGCTCGTGGCCTACCTCTGGATCGCGGTGATCAGCGGTGTGCTGTACGTACGGAGCCCGACCACGGCGAGATCCCCCGAGCGGGCGGCGGTCCCGGTTTCGTGAGCTACGCGGAGAGAGTCTCGCAGCCCGTCCTCGCGCGCGACGCGACCCGGGCGCTCTTCGGCCAGACGATGGGCCTCGTCGCCGCGACGACGGGTGTCTTCGCCCTGGGGGCGTACCTCGGGCGCGACATGTCCTACGGCTGGGGCTGGGTGTTTTTCATCGCGGCGTTCGGCGCGCTCCTTGCGCTGAATGTCGCGGTGCAGCGTTCCGAGGGGCTCGCGATCACCCTTCTGTTCGCGTTCGGCGGGCTGATGGGGCTCGCGACCGCCCCGACTCTCGCCTACTACGCGGACGCCAATCCGCAGGTCTTGTGGCAGGCAGGCGGAGCCACCGCGCTCTTCGTCGCGGGATGCGGAGCTTTCGGATACTCGACGCGACGCGATCTATCCATGATCGCCCGCGTCTGCTTTTGGGCGCTGATCGCGCTCATCGTCTTCGGGGTCGTGCTGATCTTCGTGCAGATCCCGAACGGCTCGCTCATCTACGCGATTCTCGGGCTCGTCATCTTCGCGGGCCTGACAGCGTTCGACTTCCAGCGGCTGCGCCAGACACAAGACATTCGCACCGCTCCGATTCTCGCGGCCTCGATCTTCCTCGACATCCTCAACGTCTTTCTCTTGCTGCTGTCGCTTTTCGGAAGGGACAGCTAGCCCCCAAACGACTGCAGAAAGGAGCCGTCATGACCGACTCAACCTCACCGACGATCGTCTTGGTGCACGGCGCGTTCGCCGACGCCTCGAGCTGGAACGGGGTGATCAAGCGTCTGCAGGCAGCCGGCCACCAGGTTGCAGCGCCACCGAACCCGTTGCGCGGGATCGCCCACGACTCCGCGTACATCGCGTCTTATTTCGAGCAGATTGAGGGGCCCGTGCTCGCGGTGGGCCATTCCTACGGCGGAGCGGTGATCTCGAACGCAGCCGAACAGTCCGACAACGTGGTCGGCCTAGTTTTCGTCGCTGCTTTCGCCCCGGACGAGGGTGAGCGGCTCGGCGAAGTCGAGGGCGAGTCGAAGGACAGCGTTCTCATGTCTACGCTCGAGCAGCTTCAGTATCCGACCGGGCGCGGCTCGGAGACCGCAGTCGAGTCCGCGATCGACCCCGCCAAATTCCACGACGCCTTCGCGGCCGACCTGCCGGCCGAGCAGGCGGCATTGATGGCCGCGACCCCGCGGCCGGTCGCAGAGTTTGCGTTCTCGGAGGCGTCCGGACGCCCGGCGTGGCGGTCGCTCCCGTCGTGGGCTGTTGTAGCCACCGGAGACCGCGCCGCCGGAACCGATGTGATCCGTTCCATGGCGGAGCGGGCGGGAGCCATCATCACGGAGGTCGAGGGCTCCCACGTGATCATGGTCTCGCAGCCGCAGGTGGTGGCCGAGGTCATCGCGACCGCCGCAGCTGCAGCCCTCGACCGGCCTGGCGCCTTGACCGGCGCTAGTCAGTCCAGGTGACGCTCTTCCAGCGAGTACACATACCCCGGCTCGACGGGGCCGTCGCCTGGCTCAACTCGGAGCCCCTCGGCCCCGCCGAGGTGCGCGGGCACGTCGTTCTCGTCAACTTCTGGACGCTGACCTGCATCAACTGGCTGCGCCAAGAGCCCTACGTGCGTGCGTGGTCCAGTGCCTACCGAGACGATGGGCTGATCGTGATCGGCGTGCACACTCCGGAGTTCGGGTTCGAACATGAGATCGACCGCGTCCGAGAGGCGATCGGAGACAGGAGCATCGAGTACCCCGTTGCCCTAGACAACGACTACGAGATCTGGAGCGCGTTCGACAACCACTACTGGCCGGCGCTCTATTTCGTGGACGCGGACGGCGTCATCCGCGACCAGCATTTCGGCGAAGGGCGCTACGAGAAGTCGGAAAGCGAGATTCAGCGCCTCCTCGGAATCGAGCGGGAACCCGTGGTCGTCCGGGGAATAGGCGTCGAGGCCGAGGCGGATTGGGACAACCTTCGCACGCCGGAGACCTACCTCGGCTACGGCCGCGGGGAGCGCTTTTCTTCCCCCGGCGGTATCGGTCCCAACGAGCAACGCGTGTACGGGCTGCCGGAGCGTCTGGGGGAAAACCAATGGGCCCTTTCGGGCGAGTGGACGATCGACCGGGAAGCGGTCGTTCTCGATCAACCTGACGGAAGCATCGTCTTCCGGTTCCACGCCCGGGACGCGCATGCCGTTCTCACTCCTGGCGATGCCGGTCCGATCCCGTTCCGCCTCCTCCTGGATGGGGAACCGCCCAAGACGTCACACGGCCTCGACGTCGACGAGGATGGGAATGGGCTGCTGGATCAGGGCCGGCTCTACCAGCTCGTCCGCCAGCGCGAAGAACCCGGCGAGCGGACGCTCGAGATCACGTTCCACCATCCGGGAGCCGAGGCGTACTCCTTCACGTTCGGCTAACCGCTACGACCTCTCGCTAGCCTGAACGAGGCGCGTGGCCAGAACCGTCCCCCCGCAGATCGCACTGCCGGAGCTCCCGATCGAACCGTGGGAGCCCACGCTCGACACGCTCCACCTCTGGGCTCAGATCGTCGGCAAGGTCAGGCTGGCGACCGCCGCCCCGCGCAACCACTGGTGGCACGTGCCGCTCTACGTCGACGTCCGCGGCCTGACGACGCGGCGGATGCACGCGGGCGGCCACACATTCCAGATCGACTTCGATTTCCTCGACCACCGGCTCGTGGTTCGCACAGCGGCCGGCGACTCCGAATCGTTCGACCTCAGGGACGGACTCTCGGTCGCCGATTTCGACGCGAAGTTGCACGACGTCCTCCGGGCGATCGGAGTCGATGTCGAGCTCCGAGAGTCACCCTACGGGATCCCGATCACGACCCCGTTCCCCGATGACCATGAGCACGCGTCTTACGATCGCGAAGCGGTACAGCGCTTCTGGCGCGTGCTCGACTGGAGCGATTCGGTGTTCGAGGAGTTCGCGGGGTGGTCGTGCGCCAAGACGAGCCCGGTGCATGTGTTCTGGCATGGCCTCGACCTCGCCGTGACGCGCTTCAACGGGCGTCGTGCCCCGTCCAACCCCGAGGCGGACCCCGTGTCAAGAGAGGCCTACTCGCACGACGTGATCTCGTTCGGGTTTTGGGCCGGCGACCAAAAAGTGCGAGAGCCCACGTACTACTCGTACACCGCGCCAGAGCCGCCTGGTCTCAGGGACAGACCCTTGCGGCCTTCCGACGCGCGGTGGGTGGGCGAGCGGAGCGCGATGGCGCAGCTTCCGTACGAGAGCGTTCGGACCTCTCCGGACCCGCGTTCGACCTTGCTCGCGTTCCTCGAGAGCGCCTACGGCGCGGGCGCCGAGCTGGCCGGCTGGGATCGGGAAGAGCTGAGCTCCTCGTGGTGCCCGGAGCCTGGCGCGCTGAGAGACCTCCTGAAAGGCACATAGCCCCTCCCGTGCCGGGGATGGGCTCGCGGTAGCCCCAGCCGACCACGAGCCCATCCGGCCTGATGGAGATCAGTCGTCGTCGACGATTTTGACGGCGCCTTTCGCGTCGGCGCGGACAGCGCCGGTGATCTTCGACAACTTCGCGAAGAAGCGCTCGGACTTTTCATTTTGGATATCGCCGACGACCAGCACGGTGACGATGAGCCTCCGTTGTCCTGGAAGGAAGGCGACCGTCCTTTTGACGGGCTTGAAGTCGGATCGCGCAGCCGCGCTTCCGCTCGAAGTGGCGAAGTGGACTGACACGAGATCGGGGCTCGCGTGGGAGAGCTTGACCAGCAAAGCGGCCTTCCTGGTTCCCTTGTCTCCCTCCTTGACCCGAGCGTCCCCGATGCTCACCTTGGGGTCGTTGTCGACGATCGTGCCGGTCGCCACTGCGTTCACAACCGTCACGGGCGGACCGGTGGCGGAGCCTTCGTCGACGTTCGCCAGCGTAAGGGTCAGGCTCTCGTTCGGTTCGGTGATCTGATCGGAGAGCAGGGGGACGGACACCGACTTCGTCGTCTGGCCAGGCGCGAACGTCAGGGTCCCGGTCGTGGCGGTGTAGTCGGCGCCGGCGAGAGCGGTGCCGTCGGCGGTTGCATAGTCCACGCTCACGGCGTGGTCGACGGACCCGTAGAGCTGAACCGGGATCTCGAGAGCCGAGCCGCCTTCACTTGTCGCTCCGTCGCTGGCGGCCACCCCCGGCGCGACCACCAGGTAGTTGGAAGAAGTGTTGGGTTGAGGCCCGGGGTCGGGGCCGCTGCCCTCGACGGCGACTTCCGTGCGAAGCGTGCGGCCGGCGGCGCCGATGGGGGCGAG
>JAICVP010000342.1 GCA_025935275.1 Thermoleophilia bacterium | reverse complement strand
TCGCGGTTGCGCTCGAACTCGAGCTCGGTGTTCTTGAAGATCGCGATCTTCGAGCCGAACACGTCCACCTGGACCGAATGGTCGATCACGAGCTCCGAGGGGAGCAGCGGGTTGATCTGCGCCGCCTTGCCGCCCAGAGCCCGCATCGCGTCGCGCATCGCTGCGAGGTCGACGATCGCCGGGACGCCGGTGAAGTCCTGCAGCAGCACCCTCGCCGGGCGGAACGAGATCTCCCGGTGCGGATCCTCCCCGGGCTGCCACTGCAAGATGGCGCCGACCTCGTCTTCCTCGCCGGCGCGGAGAACGTTCTCGAGCAGGATGCGGAGCGAGTACGGAAGGCGCGCGATCTCCTCAGACGAGGCGACTTCGTCGAGACGCGCGATTCGTGGCTCTGCCATCCCTGCCGATGCTATCGGCGGTCGGCCGTGAGCCGCTCGGCTTCGTCCACGGGGCCGCCGGTCAGGAGGAGCGCGCCCGTCCTCTTTGCGAAGGCTGCGCTCGCCCCCGGCCCGGCCACGGCGACCTGGTGCCGCTTGGCGAGGTGCTCGAGAGCGGCCGCAGCGGCCTCGAACCGCTTGGGGTTCACGGCGGCCAGGACGATCACCTTTGCGCTCACGCGAGCCGCCGCTCCCGCGAGGGTTTCCATGGGTGTGTCGGGGCCGAGGTACGCCACCCGCCAACCGCGGTCGTGGAGCACGATGCCGAGCGCGAGGAGACCCAGGTCGTGCTCTTCCCCCGGTGGACAGGCGAGGATCGCGACCGGACCGCTCCCGGCCCCCCACCCCCTCGCCAGCCCGAGAAGCCGCCCTCGGATCACGCTGCTCGCGAAATGCTCCTGCGCCACTGAGACCTCGCCGCGCTCCCACCGCAGGCCCAGTTCGTGCAGGAAGGGCAGCAGGGCGTCACGGAGGATCGCGTCCACGCTGAACGCGCTCAGCATGCGATCGATGACGCTTTGCGCCAGGGGCTCGTCGTAGCCCTCGAGCGCGTCGCTCAATTCGGCGACCAGGGAGTCGATCGAGGCGGATCGGGTAGGCGCATCACCCTCGAGGACGGCGAGGCGAGCAGCTTCGGCGGCGGAGAAGCCGCGGGCGAGTTGTTCCTGCATCGCGGTCACCCGGTCGATCGAGCTGGCCGGATAAAGCCGAAAGCCGCCGGCGCTTCGTTCGGGCTCGAGCAGCGAGTAGCGGCGCTCCCAGGCGCGTAGCAGGTCGGGCTTGACGCCCGTTCGCCGGCTTAGTTCCCCGATTCTCAAAAGGCCTTCGCTTGCCATCTTGCAACCATCGTACACAAGTTGGACAGATATTTGACAACCCTGTCCAGGTTCTGTACGGTCTTTGGACGAAACCTCGACAAGGAGGAGAGGAGATGAAGAAGCTCGATGTGCTCGCAGGCGTCCTGGTGGTCGTCGGCGCCCTCAACTGGGGACTCGTTGCGATTGCGGAGTTCGATCTCGTGGCGACCCTTTTCGGGCTCGACTTCGGCGAGACGAATGCGGCCACCCGGGTCGTATACGGGCTCGTCGGCGCCGCAGCCGTCTACGAGATCGTCCAGTGGCCCGCGATGCGCCGCCGGTGGAGCCGTACTCCGGCTCACGCCGCGGCCTAAGGAGGAAATATGAACAGGAAAGTTGCAGCTCTCATCAGCGCCCTCGCTCTCGTCGCTCTTCCGGCTACGGCCGGGGCGGCGCCGGGGCAGGACATCCAGGCCGCGTGCGGCCTGACCTTCGGCCAGCTGATCTCGGGCGCGAAGTCGAGCGGGACGTCCGCTCATTCGAACTACGCCGGAGGCGCCAACGCCTTCAGCAATCCGGCGATCCTCGCAGCTCACGGCTGCAACGGATAGCTGGAGCCTTGCCAGTCGGAGGCCCGGTCTCGATGGCCGGGCCTCCCCTCGTCAGGAAAGCGGGGCCTCCCCTCGTCAGGAAAGCGCGCCGAACAGGCTTGTCAGCAGCGCGTTCCACCCTTCCTCGTGCATGTCCCTGGCCGGCTTCGTGCCGAGCCCGCTGTGCACAAGGGTGAGCTGTGTCCCGCCC
>JAICVP010000357.1 GCA_025935275.1 Thermoleophilia bacterium | reverse complement strand
TCGTGGCGGAACTTGCGCATCGCGCCGCCCGAGGTCGTGAAGATCGAGGCCGCGTTGCCCTTCGTCGAGGCGTTCATGATCTCGAGCGCGTGGTCGAGGTCCCGTGCGTGGACGAGCGTGAGCACCGGCCCGAAGATCTCCTCGGAGGCGATCTCGGAACCCGGATCGGTCTCGATGATCGTCGGCCCGAGGAAGTGGCCGTCGTCGAGGCCCTTGCCGCGCCCGTCGAGGACCAGCTCCCCGCCCTCGGCGAGTCCGCGCTCGATGAACTCGCCGATGCGCTCGCGCGCCGCAGCCGAGATGACCGGGCCGACCTCCGTCTCGGGGTCGATGCCCTCGCCGACGATCATGGCGTCTCCCTTCTCGACGAGGCGCTTCTTCAACGGCTCATAGGCATCGCCCACAGCCACGCAGACGGAGTTCGCCAGGCAGCGCTGGCCGGCCGCGTGGAACGCGGACGAGAGGACGCCGTCGACCGCCGATTCCATCTCGGCGTCGGGCATGACGACGACGTGGTTCTTCGCTCCGCCGAGTGCCTGCACGCGCTTGCCGTGCTTCGCTGCGGTCGCGTAGATGTGGTGGGCCACCGGCGTCGAGCCCACGAACGAAACGCCGTTGATCCCAGGGTGCTCGAGGATCGCGTTGACGGTGTCCTTACCGCCGTTCAGGAGGTTGACGACGCCCGCGGGAATCTCGCACTGGTCCAGGAGCTCGAAGATCAGCTCGGAGGCTAGGGGATCCTGCTCGGAGGGCTTGAGGATGAACGTGTCGCCGCACGCGATCGCGAACGGGAGGAACCAGAGCGGCACCATGAAGGGGAAGTTGAACGGCGTGATGGCGGCGAAGACGCCGATTGGCTGGCGGATCATGTCGGAGTCGATGCCGCGGGAGACGTCCTCGAGGTTCGAGCCCTGCATAAGCGACGGGATTCCGGTCGCCACCTCCACGCATTCGATTCCGCGACGGACCTCGCCGGCGGCGTCCTTGATCGCCTTGCCGTTGTCGCGGGAGACGAGCTCGGCGAGCTCGTCGCGGCGCTCCTCGAGGACGTTCTTCAGCCGGAAGCACGCCCGGGCGCGCTCGACCGGCGAGGTCGCGCGCCATTCCGGAAACGCCTGCCGGGCTGCCGCAACCGCCCGGTCGAGATCTGCCTGGCTCGACATGGGCACCTGTGCCAGCGTTTCGCCGTTCGCCGGATTGGTGACGTCGAGGCTCTCGCTCGCGTCCGCGTCGACCCAGCCTCCGCCGATGTAGTTCTTGATCGTCCTCGTAGCCGTCTCGGCCTGCGCCATTTCTCATCCTCCCTTGGTCTCGGACGTAGATTAACGCCGTGGCGGAGTCGGCGGTCCCTGACGTCTTGGCTCCCGGTCTGCGCGTCGTTTTCTCGGGAATCAACCCCGGCTTCCGTTCCGCGGAGGCCGCCGCGCACTTCGCGAACCCGAGGAACGACTTCTGGCGCCTCCTCGCCGAGGCGGACCTCACGCCGCGGCTGCTCGTACCCGAGGAGCAGTGGGAGATGCTCGAGCTCGGCTACGGCCTCACGAACGCCGCCTACCGGACGACGAAGGGAAGCGGCGATCTCCGCCGCGGCGACTTCGCGGGCTCCGCCGAGCGGTTTGAGCGGATGGCGGAGGAGCTTCGCCCCGAGCTCATCGCGTTCGTGGGGAAGGCGGCCTACGAGGGAGTGTTCCGGGAGCGCCCCGACCACGGGCCCCAGGAGCGCCGCCTCGGAGAAACGCGCCTCTTCGTCCTGCCCTCGACCTCTCCGGCCAACGCGGCCGTTTCCTACGAGGAAAGACTGCGCTGGTTCCGCGCGCTGCGCGCCGAGCTCGGGCCCTAGGAACATCCGGGGTAAAGGCGTATGTTGGATGCGTCCC
>JAICVP010000376.1 GCA_025935275.1 Thermoleophilia bacterium | reverse complement strand
GGACCAGCGGTTCGTCTACCTGAGCGACGTCCTGCCCACGGCGTGGCAGGCCGTAGAGTACGCCGACATCCCCGCGGGCGGCTCGGTGGCCGTGCTCGGCCTCGGGCCGATCGGCCAGATGTGCTGCCGCATCGCGCGGCACCGAGGCGCTGGGACCGTCATCGGCGTCGACCTCGTTTCCGAGCGGCTCGCGTTGGCGGAGAAGCACGGCGTTACCACGCTCGACCTGGAGACCACGGACGTCCCCGCCGAGCTGCGGGAACTAACGGGAGGGCGCGGCCCCGATGCCGTGATCGACGCCGTCGGCATGGAAGCGCACGGCGCGCCCGTCGCGGAGCTGATGCAGAAGGCGACCGTCAGGCTCCCGGACCGCGTAGGGGCGGCGCTCGCGGAGCGCGCCGGTGTCGACCGGCTCGCAGCCCTCTCGACGGCGATCCAGGCGGTGCGCCGCGGCGGAACGCTCTCGGTGATCGGGGTTTACGGCGGCCAGATGGATCCTCTGCCGATGATGGATCTCTTCGACAAGGGCGTGCAGATCCGGATGGGCCAGGCCCATGTCAAGCGCTGGATCCCCGATCTCCTACCGCTGGTGACCGACGACTCCGACCCCCTCGGAACGGAGGATCTGGCCACCCACGTGTTGCCTCTCGAAGAGGCTCCGCACGGCTACGAGATCTTCCGCAACAAGGAAGACGAGGCCATCAAGGTGTTGCTGGCGCCTTAGGAGTCGCTGTCGGGTTGAGACGGAAGCGGCTCGTTCTCGAGGAAGACCTGCTCTAGCCGGTCGTTGACCTCGGCGAGGCCTTCCTTCGCCCAGGTGATGCGCTCTTCGATGAGGCGCGTCTCCTCGCGGAGGCGCTGCTTGCGCACGCGGGCGTCGTCCTCGACCTGGCGGGAAGCCGCTCGGGCCTCCTCCTCGATGGCATTGGCCTTGCGGCGGGCCTCGGCGAAGATCTGCTCGACCTCCTTGTCGGCCTGCAGCTTCTGCTCGCGCAGATACGCCTCGGCCTCGGCCCTCGCCTCGCGCCGGATGTCCTCGGCCTCTTCGCGGGCGAGCGTGACGATGTGCTGGCCGGCCTTCTCCGCAGCGGTGAAGACAGCGGTGACGCGCGCGCCGATGCCCTGATCGTCGTCGGACGACTCGGCTTCGGCCTCGACGTCTACCCGCTCTTCCTCTGCTCCCTCTTCCAAGACCGCCTCTGGCGGCGCTTCCTTCGCGTTCATCACGTCCGAGAGTATCGGCCGTTGCGGACGCCGGACTTTAGGGCGGATATGGCGCAGTGCTATTTCTCGGGATGAGGGAGGTCTTCGACGGGCATGATCGGAGGTAGTCCGGTCATGTCCAGCGGAATCGTCGACATGACTTCCGGTTGGGCAGCTCTTCGCCGTTCGTTTCCTCCAGCTCTTCCTGCCCGAGCTCTTGCTTCTTCTCGTCGCTCATGCGCTCGATGTACCCGCGCTACTCGAGGCAGAGACTGCCGGGCGGATCCCCAGGCGGGCGAGCTCGAGGTCGGCGAGCGCGGCGAACCTCCCCTCCTCCAGGTCGCGGTACGGGTGCTCGCTCACCGCGAGAAGCCGGTCGTAGGAGAAGTTCGCGACGGCGCG
>JAICVP010000314.1 GCA_025935275.1 Thermoleophilia bacterium | reverse complement strand
CACGCCCCGCTCGGCGGCGTACTCGGAGGCATGCCGGTAGAGCTCGAGGACGATCCGCTCGACCTCGGCCAGGCGCTCCTCGCCGACGAGCTTGGCGGCCCGGGCGTGGTCGATGTTCTCGTCGTGCCCGGTCTGCGCCTTGGTCGCGGGGGTGAAGATCGGAGCGGGAAGTCGGTCCGACTCCCTGAGTCCTGCCGGGAGCTCGTGGCCCGAGGTCGCCCCGGTCGCGCAGTAGTCCTTCCAGCCCGAGCCGGCGAGGTAGCCACGGACGACGCACTCGATCGGGAGCATTTGCAGTCGCTTCGCTTCGGTCGAACGGCCGTCCGGCCGCAGCGCGAGCAGGTGATTCGGGACGATCTCGCGCGTGCGCGCGAACCAGAAGCCGGAGAGACCGGTGAGCACGCGGCCCTTGTCCGGGATCTCGGTTGGCAGCACGACGTCGAAGGTCGAGATGCGGTCGCTGGCGACGAGCAGCAGTCGCTCGGAATCGAGCTCGAAGATCTCGCGGACCTTGCCGCTCGCGACGTGGACGGCCGTTTCAGGCATGGACGGGTTCCTCCTTGCGGGTCATGAGGGCTGACAGTCGGTCGAAGACGACGTCGACGTGCTTGAGCGCGTCGTCCAGGTCGAAGGCGCCGTCGAGCGCCTCCGGGGGGAGCTGCAACTCGGGGTCGTGTTCGAGCAGATCGCGCAGGTCGAGTCCTTCGTCCCACGCGCGCAGTGCGTTTCGCTGCACGAGCCGGTAGGCGTCGTCTCGGGCGAGCCCCGACTCGACCAGCGCCAGCAGGACGCGCTGGCTGAAGACGAGGCCGTGCGACGCATCGAGGTTGGCGCGCATCCGGCCCGCGTTCACGATGAGCCCGTCGACGAGCCAGGTGAACCGGTCGAGCATGTAGTCGAGGGCGAGGAATGCATCGGGGACGACCACGCGCTCTGCGCTCGAATGCGAGATGTCGCGCTCGTGCCAGAGCGCCACGTTCTCGAGCCCGACGGTTGCCGCGGCCCGCACCACCCGCGCGAGCCCGCAGAGCCGTTCGGAGACGATCGGGTTCCGCTTGTGCGGCATCGCGGACGAGCCCTTCTGGCCGCGGCCGAAAGGCTCCTGGACCTCCCGCACCTCCGTGCGCGCGAGGTGGCGGATCTCGGTGGCGAAGCGCTCGAGCGACGCGGCGCAAGCGGCCAGCGCCGAGAGGAGCTCGGCGTGCCGGTCGCGTGGTACGACCTGCGTCGAGACGGGCTCCGGCATGAGGCCCAGGCGCGCGCATGCGACGCGCTCGACCTCCGGGTCACCGCCTCCGTAGATCCCGACCGCGCCGGAGATCTTGCCGACGCTGATCCCGGCGAGCGCGCGCTCGAGGCGATCCGAGTCGCGCTCGAGCTCGAAGGCCCAGCCCGCGAGCTTGACGCCGAAGGTGATCGGTTCGGCGTGGACGCCGTGGGTGCGGCCGACCATCACCGTGCCGCGGTGTTCCTCGGCCCGCCGCACCACCGCCGCCTGCGCTTTCTGAAGCCCGTCGAGGATCATGAGGCAGGCTTCGCGGGCCTGCAGAGCGAGCGCGGTGTCGAGGACGTCTGACGAGGTCAGGCCGAAGTGGAACCAGCGCCCGTCCTCGCCTAGCTCCTCGGCGACCGCATCGACGAAGGCAGCGAGGTCATGGTGCGTCCGCTCCTCGATCTCCGCCACGCGTTCGGGCGACGGGGGAGTCGCGCGCTCGCGGATTCGCGAAACGGCGTCGGCTGGAACCGCCCCGATCTCGCTCCAGCCTTCGAGCGCGGCCAGCTCGACCTCGAGCCAGCGCGCGAGCTTGCCCTCGTCCGACCAGGTGTGCTGCATGGCCGGGCGGGAGTAGCGCGGGATCACCGGCTCGATTCTAGAGCGCGCGGTGGGCGACCAGGGGGAAAGCCGACCGCCAGCCCCGTCCGTATTGTGAAGCGTGGTCATGGTGAGCAGGAAGAAAGTGCTGGTGATCGAGGACGAGCGTCCGATCGCAGAGCCCCTTGCAGACGCGCTGCGGCGCGAGGGCTTCGACGTCCACCTAGCTGCGACGGCAGCGGAGGGCCTCGAAGCTTTCACAGCGGAGAGCCCCGACATCGTCCTCCTGGACGTCATGCTTCCCGACGGCGACGGCCGCGACGTGCTTCGCCAGATCCGCCAGGCCTCCCGGACGCCGGTCGTGATGGTGAGTGCGCGAGGGGAGGAGATGGACCGCGTGCTCGGCCTCGAGCTCGGCGCGGACGACTACGTGACGAAGCCCTTCAGCGCCGCGGAGCTCGTCGCCCGCATGCGCGCCGTCCTGAGGCGCAGCT
>JAICVP010000328.1 GCA_025935275.1 Thermoleophilia bacterium | reverse complement strand
TCATCATCTTGTAGGCCTGCAGGAAGTCCTCGAAGGTGAAGCGGCCCTGCATGAGTCGCTTTTCGAGCGCGGCCTGCTCGTCCTCCTCGGCAGCGGCCTCCGCGCGCTCGATGAGCGTGAGGACGTCGCCCATCCCCAGGATCCGGGAGGCCATGCGGTCCGGGTGGAAATACTCGAGCTGGTCGAGCTTCTCGCCGGTCGAGGCGAGCTTCACGGGCTTGTCGGTGACCGCCTTGACGGAGAGCGCCGCGCCGCCGCGCGCGTCGCCGTCGAGCTTCGTGAGCACGATCCCGTCGAAGTCGATCCGAGCCGCGAAGGCCTCCGCGACCGCGACGGCGTCCTGGCCGGTCATGGAGTCGAGGACGAGCAGGATGTTGTGCGGCTTCAGCTCCTTGCGGACGGCCGCCAGCTCGTTCATCAGCTCCTCGTCGATGTGCAGCCGGCCGGCCGTGTCGACGATGAGCACGTCGCGGCCCTGCGCGCGGGCCTGGTCGAGGCCTTCCTTCGCCACCCTGACCGCGTCCTTCGTCGAGCGGTCGACGTAGACCGGGATCTGGATCTGCTTGCCGAGCTGCTCCAGCTGGTCGATGGCCGCCGGGCGCTGAAGGTCGGCGGCGACCAGCGCGGGCGCCTTCCCCTCCTTGCGCAGGAGCAGGGCGAGCTTGGCCGCGGCCGTCGTCTTACCGGAGCCCTGCAGGCCCGCGAGCAGGACGATCGTCGGCGGGCGGCCGGAGAACGCGAGCTTCGAGCCTCCCTGGCCCATGATGGCAGTCAGCTCGTCGTGGACGATCTTCACGACCTGCTGCCCCGGCGTGAGGCTCTTCGTCACCTCGACGCCGGACGCGCGCTCCTTCACCCGCGCGACGAAGTCCTTGACCACCTGGAAGTTGACGTCCGCCTCGAGCAGCGCGAGCCGGATCTCGCGCATCGCCTTCGAGAGGTCCTCTTCGGACAGCGTCCCGTGCCCTCGTAGGTCTCCGAGGGTTGCTTGCAGCTTGTCGGAAAGCGTGTCAAACATGCCGGGCGGGAAGTGTAGCTGCGGGTCTTTTCATCCCTAACCGAAGGAGAGAGGCATGGCAGAGATCGCAAAGGTCATCCGCGTCATCGGTCAGTCACCGACCAGCTTCGCCGAGGCGACCAAGGTCGCGGTCCAGGAGGCGGGCAAGACCGTCCGCGACATCCACGGCGCCCACGTCGTCGAGATGAGCGCGGTGGTCGAGAACGAGCAGATCACGATGTTCCGCACCACCGTGGACATCGCGTTCGGCGTCGAGCGCTAGACAGCTCTGGCCGGGAGCTCGGCGAAGACGACCTCGTAGGTCTCGACGCTCGCCTTGATCCCGGTCATCTGCTCCCACGCGTCGAGATGCTGCTGCACGGCTTCGCCGCTCGCGGCCTCGGTCTCGGCGTCCGTCCAGAGCGTGACGCTCACCGTGCACATGCGCTCGTCGTCGTGGAGGAGGTAGGCGCCGGAGAAGCCGTCGGTCTGCATCGCAACCGGAAGGTAGTCCTCGGTGAACCAGTTGCGGCCGATCTCCCAGTTGTCCGGGGAGACGTCCTCGTAGCGCACGAGCCTCGCGTGCATGGCGAGAGGGTAAGCCGCGCGGGGCGCGGAGTCTAGTTCTCTTGCTGGGTGGGACGGACGAGCAACTCGTTCACGTCCACGTGCGGCGGCTGCGAAACGGCGTAGAGAATCGCGCGCGCGATGTCGTCAGGCTCCAGTGCGCCCGCCGGCGGCGAGTCGAAGAACGGCGTGTCGACGCTGCCCGGCTCGATGAGCGTGACGCGTACGCCGGTGCCGTTGAGCTCGAGGCGCGCCGCTTCGCCCATGGCCGTCACCGCCCACTTCGTGGCGGAATACAGCGAACCGGGCAGGGCCCGCCGCCCGGCGACCGAGCCGGTCAGGAGCAGGTGGCCCCGGGACTCCTTCAGAGCCGGGAGCGTCGCGCGGATGGTGAGGGCGCAGCCGTAGACGTTCGTGAGCACCATGCTCTTCCAGAACTCCGGGCTCTCCTCGAGGAAGCCGCGCTTCGCGCCGAAGCCCGCGTTCGCGAGAACGACATCTAGTCGGCCGAAGCGGTCCAGGGCTGCGGCGACGAGCGCTTCCTGGTCCGCCCACTCGGTGACGTCGCAGCGCTGCGCGATCGCCTGGTCGCTGCCCAGCTCCGC
>JAICVP010000164.1 GCA_025935275.1 Thermoleophilia bacterium | reverse complement strand
CGGGGATTGGGGCTTCGATCTGAGCCGCGTCTGGCAACGGCCCTTGGACTCCCGTGGGGTTGTGTGGTGAACCGGGCGGGGTGATCGGCGGCACCGGATCCGTCGGTGGGACCGGATCCGCCGGTGGGACCGGATCCGTCGGTGGCACCGGGTCCGTGGCCGGCGTATCGGTCGGCGGCACCGGATCCGTCGGTGGGACCGGATCCGTCGGTGGCACCGGGTCCGTGGCCGGCGTATCGGTCGGTGGCACCGGGTCCACGGCCGGCGTATCGGTCGGTGGAGCTGGTGCTGGGTCAGTCGAACCGGACGTGTCGTCCGGGGCGGGCGGCCCGTCCGCCGTTGGCGCGGGCACGGCTCCAGCGTCGTCAGTTGCCGTCGGGGTTCCTGGACTGGGAATCAGTGCCGCGTCATCGGCGCGACTCGTCGCGGCAAACACGAGCGCGAGCGTGAATGCCGCCGCGAAGAGGACAAGTCCTCCCCACCGATGCGCCGAACGCGCCGCATCGAGCTCACCTCTGCCCGAGTCCCTGGGCGTCAGAGTTCTTCGCCCTCCCCTTTGCATCATCGACGCGACTATAGCGTTTACGGTCTCCAACCGTGCACTCCAAACCAGTCCACCGACGGGTCAAAGAAACACGTAAGCTCAACCTGAGGTTGAGATTGGGGAATGCGCAGCCGTCGACCGGATTGAGGATCTTCGGACAGCTCCTGCGCGGTGCCGACGAAGATGGGAGTGTCGCGCTCGGTGTAGCGCGGCCTCCGTCTCTCCGTAGCGTCATCATCAGCTGCAGGAAATCGGATAACGAGTTGCCGTTGAGGCGCTTTTACGGCGACTACGAGCGTCCAAGGACTCGGTCACGAACGAGGCGTGGCGAGCCCGTGCCGCGTGGAACATGGGGGCTGGCGGAAGCGCGCTGAACAGCTTCGGTTGAGAACCCGGACGGTACAAGCGGATCTTGGGGCTAGCCACGGATGAGGGCCGGCGTCTGGCGGAGAAGGACCCAGATGGGTTTGTTGCCTTCGTCCTCGCGGATTCCCGGAACCGCGGTCGAGGAACCGTGCCGACGGCCCTCGATAACGGCCAGCGCTCACCGCCCAAGCTACGACGGGCCGTCGTCGCTCGGCTGCTCGGGCCAAAGCTCTACAGGTTCCCACCTACGGGAAAGCCAGCAGTTCAGCGCTGGCTAGTAGCCGTAGCCGCGAGCGACCCTGGACAAGTGAGGGGGAGCCTCACGGCTCCCCCTCACCACTGTCACTACGGATGGTTCGTGAAGCTCCAGATGTCGGTATCACCGAAGCCGGGCTGACACTCTTCGGTGGGGTTCGGCGCCTCTTCCTCTGCCGTTCCTTCACGCAGATCCATCCGCCACTCGTTGAGCGCCGGGCAGACGACGCCGTTGCGGACGTCGTTCCAGACGGTCACGCCGTAGTCATTCGTGGCGGCGGCGTAGACGTAGTCGCCGAGGAACTCCCCTTGCAGGTCGTTCTGCGACGATGCCCGCGGGTCGCCGACCGGACTTCGGTGAAGCGTTGTCCAGCCGGAAGGCCCGTTGGTGAACGCCGCCCATCGGGTGACACCCACCAGGCCGCGAGCCGTGAATGTGGTCTGGCGGAAGGGCGTCGTGTAGGCGTTGTAGACGACATAGAGACCGCTTCCGTCGGGCTCGAACGCCGGAGCCGTGTAGTAGCCGCGGTCGTCGTTCGTTGAGACCTGCTCAGGAGCGTTCCAGTCGAGGCGAGCGCCCCGGCTGCCCGGAGCCACCCTGTGCGGCTGCTCATCCGCCATCGCCCAGGTGACGTACACCTTCTCCTGGTTCAGCGCAGGCCCGGTCACGTAGTTGTCCACGATCGCGTTGCTTGCGCCGTCTCCGGTGGGTGCGCCGTTCGCAATATCCATGTTCGGCGAGCCACTCAGATCGTTGCGAGCACCGGCAACCCCGTCCTCGACGCAGCGTCCGAGCACGTCGTCGACGAAGAAGCAGTTGTCGAGCACTGAGGTGATCACCCGCGGCCTCGTCCAGCTGCGACCACCGTCGTACGACCGAACGAGCTCGTGTCGAGTCGTCCCCGGAGTGAACGCCTGGAACGTCTGGTACATGACGTAGACGACTCCGTGACTGTTCGTGCGGATCGTGCAACCGGACTGCCCGAAGTTGATCGGTGAAGCCGCAGCAGCACGGGTGACTTGCTTCTGCTGCCACGTGGTGCCGCCGTCGCGCGAGAGGCTGACGAGCAGTGGCCCGGCCCCGCCGCCGTTGAACTTCACGTAGCAGACGTACACGTTGCCGAAGAAGGAACTCGATTCCGCATTGTCCGCCCAGATCTGCTCCTTGTCGGCGAACTGCGTGTTCGAGCTCGTCTGGGAGGCGATCACCGGTCGCTTCCAGACGTTCTTGTCGTTGTAGTTGCTCGCGTTGACGTTGTCGGCACGCGAGACCGCGATACCTTCGATGCCCTTCACTGGCCCAGGCGCGGCAAAGCCTTGCTCACGAAGAGCCATGTTCCGCTCGGGGGCCTCTTCCTCGTCTAGCTCCTCCGGAGTGGCTCCTGAGGCGTAGAGCTCAGACGGGAAATTTGAGGTCAGGTTCGCGTAATAGAGCCGCGAGCCGTTCGCCCACGAGAACTCACCGTTCTTCCGAATCGGGCCAAACGCAACAGCAGGGTCACCGTCGGAAACGAGGCCCGTCTCGTAGTACCAGGGCAACGTCCCGATCGGGCCGACGCCGGGAGTGCCGTTCCGTGCCGACCAGCCCGTGTACGTCGGCTGCACCCAGGTCTTTCCACCGTTGAACGAGAAGTGCACGCCCGAGCCGCCGACGCCTGGCGTGAACGGGCAGGGTGCCTCTTCGGTGGCGAAAATCGTCGTGCCGCAGGGCGCGTTATCGATCTCGTCGTTTGAGCCCGCGGCAACGATGTCGGGCCGCGAGGCATCGATCGCGACCGCAGGTTCGTTCTGCTTATTGCGCGGGAATGGGTCATGTGGACTGCCAACTGTGACCTCGGCAGTCGTGGCGGCGATCGCCGTGGCCGTGAAGATAAACATTAAGGCGACCGCTAGAACAATCAAAGGCCAGACTCGCTTCACCCTCGTCACGCTCTCCCCTTTCGTAAATGTGCATGGACGGGGGAGGGCCAGGATCTCCAAAGCCACCTCCCTTCATGCAGACATTCGAATCCCGGTAACCCCCACCAAGACGGGTGAGATCGTATACCCGCGGCGAGTCAACGGGGGATTTGACCCCTCATCTGACCGACGTCTCGACCGGGGAGTCGTCACATGTCGCCGAAGGGCGCATGGCGGCGTGGTTCGACGACGACACGCCAATTGTGGCCCCGGACAAGACGTAGGGAACGTGAACGAACCGGGTCCAGGCAATCAAGCCCTCAACGTCGTCGACGTTCTCGAGTTGCCATGAGGAGGAGAGCAATGACATCAGGTTAGTTGCCAGGTTCGACGACAAACCCGGAACCGACAAAGCCGAAACCACACCGGGACCACATGGCCACGGCATTTCACGGCAGGGGCGACGGGGGCGACACCGATGTTTCCTAGGCTTCCGCTACGCTCCGAGCGATGGAGGACTACACGCACAAGTACAAGGGCGAGCAGGTCGAGGTCGAGCTCTTCGGGGGCGAGTACCAGGACGGGACACTGACCGCGTACTGCGGAATCGAGGGCGTCCCGCACCTCGAGCTGAACGGGCACATCCTCATCCCGCTGCAGAACATCGCCTCCCTCCACTGCTCGAGCCGGTGCGATGCGCCGGAGCCTGACTGGCCTCCGCGGGGTCTGACGGGGGCCGACGGCGACGAGCCCTAGACGCCCGTGTTCATCGCGGTGCGTAACATCCTCAAGGCCTGGCTCCTCCTCGGCGGCTTCGTCGTCGCGTTTTCGGCGCTCGGGTGGTGGCTCGGCGGCCTTCGCCTCGCCAGCGTCTTTTTCGTCGTCTGCCTGCTCATGGCGGCGACTGTCTTCTGGTACGGGCCGCGGATCATCCTCGCCTCGCTCGGCGCCCGCGAGCTGACGCTCGCCGAAGCCACCCTTCTCCACACGACAGTCGAGCGGCTCGCCGCGCGCGCGGGAGTCGGGCGCCCCCGGCTCTACGTCATGCCGAGCGGCCACCCGCACGCCATTTCGGTCGGCCGCGGAGTCTCGAGCGCGTCCGTCGGGCTCAGCCGGGGCCTGACCGCGGCGCTGCCGCCGGCCGAGCTCGAGGGCGTGATCGCGCACGAGCTCGCGAAGATCAAGCAGCGCGATGTCGTCGTCCAGACGCCGGCGGTCCTCCTCGCCGGCTGGCTCGTCGAGGCGAGCCGCATCGGCGGGTGGCTACAGCGCGCGCTCCTCTTCGTTCTGGCGCCGGTCGCAGCAAGTCTCGTTCAGATCCTGCTCTCGCCGCGGCGGGAGTTCGCGGCCGACCTTCGGGCCGCCGACATCTGCGAATCCCCGCACGGCCTTGCCGACGCGCTCATTCGGCTCGAACAGGTGAACGAGCTCGTCGAGTTCAGCGCGAGCCCCGTCACGGAGCCGCTCTACACGGTGAACCCCTTCGAGCCCGTCGGTCTGGCGGCCATGTTTTCGACTCACCCGCCGATCGGGGAACGGGTCGCCCGCCTGCGTGCACTCGACGCGGAGTGGCGCGAAAGGCTCCGCGCCGCCTAGTCCGCGCCATGCCGGTGCGCACTTAAAAGGAAAAGGCCGCACGAGGCGGCCTTTTCGAAAGATAACCGGCGGCGTCCTACTCTCCCGGGAGGTTGCCCTCCGAGTACCATCGGCGCTGGCGGGCTTAACTTCTCTGTTCGGAATGGGAAGAGGTGTTTCCCCGCCGCTATAACCGCCGGAAATTGTGAGTCCGTGCGCGGTCGCGCACCCTCAAAACTCCATAGCAGCTTTCACGGTGTTCAAATCAAGACCTCGGGTAATTAGTACGGGTCCGCTGAACGCATTGCTGCGCTTACACGTCCCGCCTATCAACGTGGTGGTCTCCCACGACCCTTACTCCCT
>JAICVP010000076.1 GCA_025935275.1 Thermoleophilia bacterium | reverse complement strand
GGACTGCTCGCGCACATGCACGATCATCTAGTGGCCGCTTTCCATGTGCGGTACGCGGCCGGGGGTGACTGAAAGCCCGGAGTGGGCTACGCGCCAGCGGTAGTGACTGCTTCGTCTTGCTCGCTCGTCGCGCCGAAGGCCTAGGAAGGCTCCGCCTCGCCGCTTCCGCGCTGGCCGAGTTCCTCAGCCGCCGGCGGTCCTGCGAGCGGATAACAGAGGGCCTTGCGCGCTGGGCGCGGGAGGCGTAGAACCGCCCTGCCTGCAGGGAGTGACGAGCGCGCCTTGAAAGGGGCCGGGGAGCCGGGCTAAGCCACTTCTCTCCCCGTGGCGAAGGCCGGGTGAGCCGCCGCAGGCTCGCGGGCCATGCCCGGCTCCCATATTGAATATCGCCGGAGCTTGCTCGGCCGTTACACAGAGACGGACATGGCTCGCATGCCCGGCTCCCATATTGAATATCGCCGGAGCTTGCTCGGCCGTTACACAGAGACGGACATGGCTCGCTCGGACACTTCTCCGCTGGTCGCGGGCGGCGTAGAAGTCATCTGTGCGAAAGGCCTTCGATACGCCGGTGCTCCCCGCACACGCGCCAAGGCGCCGTTTGTCGGACGGCTGCTCGGAGGAGGCCCGCTAGACCAGCCGTCCGATACTCTCAGTTGACCTTGCCGCGTCACGAGCAGTTCGAGAGTGTGATCGCTGCGGCGAAGACTGGTGCGGAGTGGGCGATTGCATCCCTCTACCGCGAGTTCGGTCCGGGCCTCCTTCGCTATCTCCGAGCCCAAGCGCCCGCGGACGGCGAGGATCTTGCCTCCGAGGTTTGGATGAATGTGGCTGCGGGCCTTGGTCGCTTCGAGGGCGATGAGGCGGCGTTTCGCGCGTGGATGTTCTCGATCGCCAGGAGACGTGTCATCGACTCTCGCCGCCGCGAGGAGCGGAGGCGAAAAATGCTGAACTCGCTAGAGCCAACCGACGCTGTCGAAGCCGTCGATCCCGAGGCGCAGGCGGTTACCGCGAGCGAAACCGAGGTCGCACTCGCTCACATTGCGAGTCTCCCGCCCGACCAAGCTGAAGTTGTTCTTCTCCGGACAGTTGCTGGGCTCGATGTTGAGGAGGTGGCCGCGATCGTCGGCAAGAAGGCTGGAGCGGTTCGGGTCTTGCAGCATCGCGCGCTCAAACGGCTTTCGGGGCACCTCGTCCCCGAACGGCGGGAGGCTGATGTAACGGAATGAGCCTCTGGAGCGATTTTGACTGTGAGATGCATCCCGTACGGCTCGACCCAGACACCGCCGAACGCCTCCTGGCCGGAACAGTTGCGCCCGAGGACGCACCCCCCGGCTACGCGAATGTGGTGAGGCTTCTCGAATCGGCGGCGGCCGAGCCCACCGCGGACGAGCTCTCCCGTGAAACGGAGGTAGTGGCCATGGTCGCTACGGCGGTGCGCGTGTCTTCCAGCACTCACTCCCTCCCGCCCAGGAGTTCATTCATGCCCTTCGCACGTTCGCGTCTGCGACTGGCGGCGGCCTTCGTGGGCGTCACGCTGGCCTGTACGGCCGGACTCGCATCGGCCGGCAGTCTGCCCGGTGCTGCTCAAGACATCGCTTCTGCGATGCTGGCCAAGGTCGGCGTCTCCGTGCCGGGCCCCAATGAGCACGCGGGCACTCATCCGAGTGTGCGCGGGAGCTCTGGTGACGCCTCTTCAGACGCTGCCACCGGCAGCGAGATCAGCGAGCTTGCGACGACCACGGATCTCACCGGGGTCGACAAAGGCGCGGAAATCTCCAGCGCAGCGAGCGACGGGAAGAGCCAGGCCGGACAGCACGGCTCGGCTTCGGGCGGATCCGCGCCGGTCGATACGCCCAACGGCGGCGGCGCGGGGACCGCGGACACCGCCAGCGGCGGCAAGAGCTCGCAGGGGACGTCGAAGGCGGCTGAAGCGAGCGGAGGCGCGAGTAGCGCCGGCTCAGCACATGCAAGGGACGGCCGTGGAAGCGCCGGGTCTGACAACGGCAGCGCTGGACACTCGCACAAGCCGTAGGGCCTCGTACTGAGAACGGCCTAGCGTTGCCGTAGGGAGAGAAATCCCTGACTGCGCTCGGGTGCCGGCAAGAGTTCGCTGGGTAGCCGCGGCTGAGACACCTCGCCTATCGCGATGGGGTATCCGTCGTTGAGGCGAGGAACGAGTTCGGCTGGGATCTGTACCGTCCGTCTCGTGTGGACGCAGGCCGACCATCTGACGGCGAGGCGGGTGGCCAGCAACGCTGGCGCACTACTCCTCAGCCTCAGGGCGGGCCTCACCTACGGCGCGGGCTCAGACCCCGACGCGCTCCGCGCCGCGGGCGATCGCCGATCCCATGAACTGATCGTCGAGAGCCTCGCGGAGGCCCACCCCGACGATGCTGTCCTCTCCGAAGAGGCGCCGAGCGGCCCGGAACGGCTTGACGCAGCGCGCGTGTGGATCGTCGATCCACTCGACGGAACGCGCGAGTTCGGAGAAGCAGATCGAAGTGACTGGGCGGTTCACGTGGCACTCGTCGCCGAAGGGACACTCGTTGCGGGTGCCGTCGCTCTTCCCGCGCTCGGGATGACGCTGGCCACGGACAGGCCGCCCAGGGCCGAGGGTCACGCTCCCGAGCGGCCCCGCATCGTCGTCAGCCGCACACGGCCCGCACAGACGGCGACGAAGCTCGCGGAGAAGCTCGACGGGGAGCTCGTCCCCATGGGGTCGGCAGGCGCCAAGGCGATGGCCGTCATCCGAAACGAAGCCGACGTGTACGTGCATGACGGAGGTCAGTACGAGTGGGATTCCGCAGCGCCGGTCGCGGTTGCCGCAGCCGCCGGCCTGCACGTCTCACGGCTCGACGGCTCCCCACTCGCCTACAACCAGCCCGATCCCTGGCTCCCCGACTTGCTTATCTGCCGGCCTGAGCTCGTCGGCTCGGTTCGCGTGGCGCTCGACGACTAAGATTCGAATCCGGCCGCCCTCCGGATTGCGCGAACGGGCAATGTAGCGACAAGGCCGCGGAAGAAGCGGAGGCCAACAACAGAGGCCCCTCTCCCAAGAGGCTCCCACGCGCCGTCGTTGCTCAGCTGCTCGGGCTTTCGAGAACGCAACCGTCGCTAACCCGAGCCACGTGCGAAGAAGGACGGCCCGTTGACCCCCACTTTCACCGGACCGCCCTTCAATCTCTCCCGTTCAGCAGTTACCCGGTCCGATGCGGGCGTAACGTCCAGCCTGGATAGCAGCCGCCGGCGCAGCGAGCGCAAGCTCCTAGGCGCCTTCGTCGCTCGGCTGCTCGGGCAGAAACCTCGAACGACCGGAGGCGGCGCTGTGGGAGGGGCCTTGTATCTCGGCCCCTCCCACATTAGATCCGAATGGCCGCAGGTTTATCAGGGAGTTTCACTCATACAATCTGCTCAACAGGCCCTGATCAGTCCTCGATTCGCGGAACACAAACGGCATCGATTTCAGTATCTCCGTCAGCGATCATGGCGCGGGGCCCACCCCACTGGATCGCGATGTACTGGTACCGGTGCGGGAACCTCCACCTGGAGACGAAGTCGTCAGCGATCCATTCGTGGTTCCAACCGTGGTCGAAGATCCTGGTGATGTTGCCAACGTTCCACTTCGGAGAGGTGAAAGGTGGGTTCGGGTCGGCCGAGGCCCAAACCGTGAACTCAAGTGATTCCTCGGGAACCGGAGGATGGTCGATCAGCGGGAACACGTCCACTTTGTCGACCTTCCTGCCCATATCCCAGACGATGAAGTCGGTATCGGTGCTGACGTCGTGAACCCAGTGCAAGTCGACCGAATTCCCTGCCTTGTCGCCGAGCGGCGAAGGGCCCGAGAAGGCGTAGCTGTCCGGGTCAATCTGCTGCCCGGTGTCTTCGGCCCCCGACAGATAGGTACCGCAGTCCTCGGGAAGCAAAGTCTTCAGCGTATGCTGATGCCCGCCCGGGTCGTTGGGTATCGGAAAGCCATAGGCGAGGGAAAAACCACCGACAGAAAATGCCACTGCGGCGGCTATCCCGATAACTCTCAAGAACTTCCGTCTGAATCCCATTGGTTTCCTTCCGTTATCATCGCTGCCAATACAGGGATCTCGACGCCACCCCAAAATCCGTTCTTTTTCCCTCGGACTTTCTTAGAGTTGCGGCGTTTCCCGTCGCACCGGACAAGGTGTACCGAGTTGGCGCGCTTCAGTTGGCGCGCAATGTGGGTGGAAGAGCGCGGATACGACCTGCGCCGCCAAGCGCGCGCCTGGTCGATTGGCACTCCACAGGGAAACTGGCGCCAGCTCAATGGCCCCGACCCGAATCGCACGCTGCCGCAGCAACACTAGGGACGCAAAGCACCAGACTCGACCCCCATCCGTTGCTAGCCCGATGCTTCCACCGCCCCTGAGCGAAGTCAAGCGCGAGTCACGTTGTGAAAAAGTAAATGTGACAGGGCTCGTCCGTCACCGGTGCGTCCCAGTGTCCGACGAGAAGCTACTGAGCTGTCGACCGGCGAAGGTCGAAGATCATGGTTCCGATCGACATTCCGGCGATCGCGTTGCGGTGCTCGGCGGCCTCATGGAGGCATCATCCGTGGCGTAAATGACCGAGCGCGCGACCTATGACCCTGTACCCCACAGTCACGTGGTCCCCACGGGTTACCTGCGTGCCTCATGGCATGAGTGCGTCGGGATGAGCCGCCCAACAAGGGGCGGCTCGCGGGCGCCTAAAGATGCCGATCATCGCCACTCGACCTGATCCTGGGAGACCTAACGCGCCGTGCGCTCGCTGAAGGGCTTGCGACCTTCGCGCTCGTCTTCGCCGGCTGTGGTGCGATCGTGGCTGACGCCCGCTACGACGGTGCGCTAGGAACGGTCGGAATCGGCATCGTCTTCGGCTTCGTGATCTTTCGCCGCCGGAGTGGGCCGACCGCGGAGGACGACGCTCGCTAAGAATCCTTCAAGCTAAACGATGGCGCATGCGCGCGCGCCTGGCCGGCTCTTCGAGCTGAGAGCGTCCGCGCGCGAAGGCGTCGACCCGGCCCCAGCGCCCGGGGATATCGAGCAGCGCGAGCAAGCCGACGCTCTCCGGCAGCGCAGGATCGACCACGAGATGATCGCCGATCGGCTCGAGGCCGAGCATCGTGCGCACGAGCAGCAGCGGCGCGCCAGTCGACCACGCCTGCGGGCTGCAGGCGGTCGGGTACTGCACCGGGTACTTCGTCACGCCGCGCTCGTAGCCGCCGAAGGCCTCGGGCAGGCGCCCTTCGAAGACCTCGGCGGCGTCGAGGATGCCGGCGGCGAGGACGGCGGCCTCCTGCTTGAAGCCGTAGCGGCGAAGGCCCCAGGCGATGAACGAGGTATCGAAGGGCCAGACTGTCCCCACGTGGTAGCCGATCGGGTTGTAACGGCCCTCGCCCTCGGCCAGGGTGCGCACGCCCCAGCCGGAGAATAGCCTCGGCCCGAGCAGGTGGCCGGCGATGGCCTTCGCCTTCGACTTGTCGACGATACCGCTCCAGAGCAGGTGGCCGTTGTTCGAGCTCAAGGCGTCGACCTGCTTGCCCTCGTGGTCCAGGGCGAGCGCAAAGTACTGGCCATCCTCGACCCAGAAGTCTCGGTTGAAGCGGCGCTTGAGGTCGGCCGCCTGCCGCTCCAGCTGGTCGGCATACGCGGAGTCGTTCCAGATCTCGCGGGCGAGGCGTGCGCCGCGGCGCTTCGCATCATACGCGTAGCCCTGCAGCTCGCACGTGGCGCGCGGAAAGCCGGGGATGCGCCCGTCGCGGTAGGAAATCGAGTCCCAGGAGTCTTTCCAGCACTGGTTCTCAAGGCCAGTCTGCTCGTTGCGGCGCTGGTAGGAGATGTAGCCGTTCCCCTGGAGGTCGGCGTACTCGTCGATCCAGTTGAGCGCCGCCCGTGCCTTGCGCTCGAACTTGCGCACGAGCTGGCGGTCGCCCGACCAGCGCTCGTATTCGTCCAGCAGGATGACGTAGAGCGGCGTCGCATCGGCGGCGCCGTAGTACGGCGAGTGCGGCCGCTCCTCGAAGGCCGTCAATTCGCCGTAGCGCATCTCGTGGAGGATGCGGCCGGGGTCCTCGTCGCGGAAGTCGTCCACTCGGCTGCCCTGCCAGTCGCCGAGCGCCAGCAGCGTCGTCGCCGCGAGCTCCGGCGTGAAGGGGAGCGCCTGCAGGCTCGTGAAGATGCTATCGCGCCCGAACATCGTCATGAACCAGGGCAGACCGGCGGCCGGCAGGCTCGTGCCGCGCCCGGCCACGGGTGGCGAGAAGCGAAGCGCGGCCAGATCGACGAGGCTTCGCCGGTAGGTCGCTTTCAGCGAATCGGAGTCGGACTCGAGCCGAGGCGCATCCTGCAACCAGCGCTCGAGGCTGCGGCCCATGTTCGGGCGCGCGCCCTTCTGACCGCGCCCGTACTTGGGGCGCACATACCTGCCGCTGGCGCCGGCCGCAGTGACGACATCAAGGTCAGTCGTCCACTCGCCGTGGGGCTCGATCCCCACGCTGAACGTCAACCCCTTCTCGTCGACTTTCGCCGGCGCGGAGGCGGAGATCGTGGTCAGGCGGCGGTAGGTATCGCGCTCGTAGCCGAGCAGCAGCTGTCCCTTCTCGGCGCGAGTCGAGTAGCGGCCTTTCTTCTCGAGCGCATCCTTGACCTCAAAGAGGTCAGCAAAGTCGCTCGCCGCCTCCATCCTCACCGTCAGCTCGACTGGCTCCTCGTCGTGGTTCAGGATCGTCAGCTCCTCGTGGAAGCCGTCGCCGACTGCGCGCTCGCGGATCACCGAGAGCTTGGCGTCGACGTAGACCGTGCCCATGCCCGGTACGAGGAAGAAGCGGGTCTCGAAGTACTGGAGATCATCGACCGAAAGCGGGTTCAGACGCTCGCCGTTCACGGTCAGGATCCAGGTGGAGAGGAAGCGAGTGTCGAAGGAGAAAAGGCCCGTCGGATCGGTGGACGAGGCCTCGATGTCGCCGCGCGAGTCGCTGACCACGAACGTGTTGCCGTCGAGGATCTGGACGAGTCCGTCGCTCATTGCGCGACCTCTTGAACTCGAAGGTGTCGACTGGCAGAAACGAACGGCCGTATGAGGAACGTTCGCACGGCGTCTAAACGGCGTCGCCAAGTCGACGCTTTGGCAGAGGGGGGCACGAGCAGAGCCCATCCGTCCTGGCGGAGACGCCGCACGCATTGTCTCATCACGTGCTCCTGGGCGGGGCGGGAAAGAGGCGCTGGAGGGGGAGCAACAGGGCCTGGTCGCCCTCGACCTCCATCGCACCGCGCAGGAAGGCCGCCATGCCGTTCTGCTCCCCGCTCGCGACGCGGTCGAAGACCGCCTTGTCCACGCGCACGATGCAGTCCGCCTTGGCGTTGCGTCGCGAGACGGTTAGCGTGCCGTTCTCGAGCGCGACCAGCCAGCGGACGGTTCGCTTGCCGGTCTCCCTGAGGTCGAAGCGAAGCGTGCCCTTTGCGTTCTCCAGCTCCGGGTGGGGCCCGCCCGACGCAAGCGCCTGGAAGAAGTCTGTGGTCACATCCGCCATCGAGCTCAAGCCTCCTGCCGCCCGAGCCTAGCGGGAAGCAACAGAGCGGCGCAGTAGATCTGGACGCTTGACGAGGCGAGAGTTACCCTCGTATCAGCCGATACAGGGAGGTAGACGCGATGCGACTACTGAGAGTTCTTCTTGTCACGCTGGTCGTCTCCGCGGGCATAACAGGGGGCGCGATCGCAGCGGGCAATGTCTTGAAGGTCACCCCAGGGACGGTGAACCTCGGAACGAAACCCGTTGGGTCGGTCACCCTGAAAGGCACGACGATCACGAACACGAGCGATGAACCCATCCTGCTGACACTGAGTCTCGTTCGCTCGTGGGATGATTTCGCAGGTGGACGGGTGGAGAGCACATGTCTTTCCCCGTTGGGTGAGCCCACACTCCTGGCCCCAGGTGAGAGTTGCACCCTCGTGGAGGCGTTCTTCGCAACCGGGGACTTTAACGGCATCAAGCAGGATCAAATCTGGCTGGCTACGGGGACGGATCCGGAAACCGGTTCAGTCCTTGAGACTGAGACGATCGTCTTCTTCGGCCGAAGCAGGTGACTCGAGGCTTCGCGAGGCCTGAAGCCCGTCGCAAGCGGCGCGAGCGGCGGCCGTGATTGATCCCTGTTCGCGACGTCCTTAGCTCCTGTCCAGCCGAGGGAACTGCTCTCCTATTGCTTCTGTGGCCTTCGAGAGCCGGGCTCTAGCCCTTTCTCCCGGGCGAACGTTGCGGGGGGTTGCCGCATGCCTCCGCAACTGAGCCCGGCTCTCGCTTTGAACACGCATGTTCCTCACGGAGCGGAGTCTTTCGTGGGAGATCCGCGCGGTGTCCGGATGTCCGGTCCGGCGCTTCGTCCTCCCTCGGTGTACGAGTACCGGGACAATGACCTACGAGTACCGGGTATTCATCGTTCACGATGGTGAGGAAGCGATTTTCTCTCACTTCTCAAATGAGAAGCTTTGGGAAGGCGCAGTTCTCCGTGTGAATAAGCCCGGAGCCGAGATCGACCG
>JAICVP010000119.1 GCA_025935275.1 Thermoleophilia bacterium | reverse complement strand
CTCGTCCATCCGGTGCGAGCCGTCGAGCTCGGGCCCGGCTCCTCGGTGAAGACGCCGCTCGTCCTCGACGCGCTCACCGGGCTCGAGAGCTACGTCGCGATCGACGTCAGCGAGGAAGCCCTGGAGGCCGCCGCCGAGCGACTCGCCCAGCGGTATCCCGACCTCGACGTCCTCGGGATCGTGGGCGACTTCGAGTCGGGCCTGCCGGAGCCGGCCGGGCGCACGCTCGTCATCTGCCTCGGCTCCACGGTGGGGAACATGGGGCCGCGAGAACGGGCCAGGCTCTTCGGCAACGTGGCCGCGCTCGTCGGGGAGGGCGGGGGTCTCCTGCTCGGGCTCGACCTCGTCAAGGATCCAGAGCGGATCGCGGGCGCTTACCGCGACGAGCTGGGCTACACCGACGGGCTTATCTCGAACCTGCTGCCCATCCTGAACCGTGAACTCGGCGCCGACTTCGACCCCGTCCGCTTCCGGCCGGAGGCCGAGTGGGTGCCGGAGCGGAGCCGAATGGAGATGTTCGTGCGCTCCCTCGAGCCGCAGACCGTGCACGTCCGCGAGCTCGACCTCACCGTCGACTTCGCCGAAGGCGAACGGCTCCGTACCGAGATCTCGACGAAGTTCACCCGCGACGGCGCCGAGGAAGAGCTCGCCGCCGCGGGCCTCCGTATCGCCGGCTGGTGGACCGACGAGGCCGGCGAGTTCGCCCTATGCCTCGCGCAGCAGGCGTAGCACCCGGTCGCGGCGCGCCCGGAGCTCCTCCGCATCGAAGTCGGCGCGGATGCTGCCGCGCTCGCGGGCGGCCTCGATCGACCGCGAGGGCCTGCTCGTCGTCGCGAGCTCGGGCCAGAGGTTCTCGGCCACGGCCGCGTGCACGTCGAGCCCCGCGAGGTCCATCGTCTGAAAGGGGCCGATCGCAGCCCAGCGGGCGCCCAGCCCGGCAGTGACGGCCCGATCGACGTCCTCGAACGAGCAGACGCCGGCATCCACGAGCGCGTAGGCCTCGCGGAGCAGGGCGTACTGGAGCCGGTTGACGACGAAACCGGGAACGTCGAGCCGCACGACCACCGGCGCCTTGCCGAGCTCCTCCATCCAGCCTCGGAGCGTCTCCAGGGTCGCAGGAGCCGTGCGCGCGCCGCCCACGATCTCGACAACCTGGACGAGCTCAGGGGGATTCAGGAAATGCAGGCCCGCGAAGCGCTCCGGCCTCCGGAGCGCGCCGCCCACCTCGTCCACGGAGAGCGAGGACGTGTTGGTGGCCAGGATCGCGTCCGGCGCGGCGAGCTCCTCCGCCCGCGCGAGGACGGCGCGCTTCGGCTCGACCTCCTCGACGATCGTCTCGACGACGAGCTCGGCGCCGCTGAGCGCCTCGTCGAGATCGGTCGTCATCGCGACGCCCGCCCCCGCCCGCTCGCGCGCGGCCTCAAGGCTCTCCTCTCGCCGCGCCATGAGGCGGACCGACGCACCGCCGTCCGCGAAGATGCGCGCGATCCCGGCGCCCATCGTCCCGGCGCCGAGGACGGTCACCTTGCGAGGCAGAGTCACGCCCGCAGGCTAACGCGGGTCCGACGCCCGGATCGCGACAAAGCCGGAATCACCCATTCGGGGGATCCGAAAAGCCTCGAATAGCGGGAAACTTGCAGCGCCGACCGGAGGTGTGCTGGTGCGCGAAACCCGGGCGCGCCCGAACAAACCAGGGACGAATGGGGAGCTCTCGTCGACTGAGGCGGCGCAGCCCCATGCCGCGGGCGTGCGCGCCGAGCGCCTCTATGAGGATTACGCAGGACGCGTCTACCGCTACTGCCTGAACCGGCTGGATTCGCCGGAGGAGGCCGAGGACGCGCTCCAGGCCACGTATCTGAACGCCTGGCGCAGCCTGTCGAGCGGCGTCGAGCCGATCTCGACTTCCCCGTGGCTCTTCCAGATCGCCTCGAACGTCTGCTCATCGATGCTGCGCACACGCCTCACGGGCGCCACCGAAGAGCTGCGCAGCCCGGAGACGTTCGATCAAATTCCGACGGAAGCGAATTCCTCCGATGAGCTCCTCGGGCTTGCGGCTGCACTGAAGAACCTCCCGGAGCGGCAGCGCCGCGCGCTCCTTCTCCGAGACTGGCGCGGCTTGAGCTACGACGAGATTGCCACGGAGATGAACTCCTCCTACCAGGCAGTGGAGACGCTTTTGTTTCGGGCGCGCAAGTCGGTCGCGGCCGGGTTGCGAAGGCCGGAGCCCGCACCTGTTCCGGCCCGGGCTCGGGCGCTTGCGCCACTGCCGTTGCTCATTCCCTTGAAGGACGGGTTCGCGGCCGTCAAGTCCACCTTCGCCACGAGCATCGCTCCCCTCAAGGTTTCACTTGGGATCGCGCTGGGAGCGGCAGCTCCCCTGGTCGCCTACGGCGTCCTCGAGCAGGGCATCGAAGGCTCTCAGCAGAGCAAGAGCGCAGCCGCTCCCACCGTCCAGCTCGAGACACCGCTCACGTACAGCGTGCCGCCCACCGCGAGCAACCCCGTGACGGAAAAGCCCGAAGTTTCCTCGGCCCCGACGCAGGGAAATCCCAGGGCGCCTTCCCACTCTTTCTCGGACTCAGACGGCGGTGAGTCAGCGGGCGGCGGCGGCTCGGCGGCCGGACACGCGTTCAACCCCGGCGGAGGGAACGACACCGAGCCCCAGCCACCCGACCCGACCACCGATCCTCCGGTTGAGGAGGAACCCCCGTCGCCGCCGCCGGCCAAGGTGACCATCTGCCATCTCACCGGCTCGCCGAAGAATCCGACCCAGACCATCACGGTCGCGGCCGCCGCTGTCGGGGAGCACCTGGAACACGGCGACCTACTCGGCGCTTGCACGGAGTAGTCCTGCGCAAGTTTTCGGCGGGATTTGCGTCCTACCTGGTAGAGGCATCCATCGCCGGAAAGGAAGCTCGCCACATGTTGCACTGGTAAGACAGCCGCAGACGCCAGTTCTCATCGCTTCAGGTCGCGTGTAAGAACCAGGCTGCCCTCTGAGGATCCTTGAGACCGCCGTGGGCGGCACGCTCGCCGATGCCGTCCTGCGTCCTCCTTCCGAGGGGCTAGCTTCGGACGGGCAAGCTAACGACGCACGCGCGCCAGGAGGAGGCGGTCGTCACGCTCGCTCGACCGATCGGCGCGGAGCCGCCCGGAGGGCGGGCACTTTGGGGAGGCCAAACCGGTGGATCGGTGCGGCTCAGGCTGAAGGACAGAAAAGGCGAGTGCTAGTGTGGCCCCAACCGCGCTTCAGAGAGTGCAGCAGCCTCCTGCCCAGTGGGATGTGAGGGCGCTTCGGTTCGCGGCCGACAACCACGAATTCTCCGAGGACTTCAGCACATGCCTGCTCCAGATCACTACGACGTGGCCGTCATCGGCGCCGGCCAGGCCGGCCTCACGATGGGCTACGAGCTCACCCGGCAGGGCCGCAGCTTCGTGATCCTCGAGGCGGCCGATGCGGTCGGGTCCGCGTGGCGAACGCGCTGGGACTCACTCACCCTCTTCACGCCGCGGCGCTACGACGGGCTTCCCGGCCTCGAGTTTCCCGGCGACCCCGACGGCTATCCAACCCGCGACGAGGTCATCGCCTACCTCGAGAGCTACGCGCAGACCTTCGAGCTCCCCGTGCAAACGGGCAGCGAGGTCCGCGCCGTCCGCTCAGAGAACGGCTCCTTCGCGCTCGACCTTCAAGACGGCGAAGCCGTTGAGGCCGACCAGGTGGTCGTCGCCACGGGGCCGTTCCAAATTCCTCGTGTACCCAAGTTCGCAGCCGATCTCGATCCGAAGGTCTTCCAGACGCACAGCGTCGGCTACCGGAACCCCGGAGAGCTTCCCGACGGGCCCGTGCTCGTCGTGGGCGGCGGCAACACCGGCTTCCAGATCGCCGAGGAGCTCGCGGCAACCCGCGAGACACATCTCTCGGTCGGGTCGCGTCAGATGCCGCTCCCGCAGCGGATCGCAGGGCGCGACCTCTTCTGGTGGCTCGGCAAGCTCGGGATCCTCGAGAAGAGCGTCGACACCCGGCTCGGCCGCCGGCTCTCGACCCGCGACACGCTCATCGGCTCGAGCCCGCGAGGAGCGAAGCGCGCGGGGGTAGTCCTACACGGCCGCGCCGTCGGCGCATCGGGGCGCACGGTGGTGTTCGAGGACGGCTCGACGCTCGACGTCGCCTCGGCCATCTGGGCGAGCGGCTACCGCTTCGACCACTCCTGGATCGACCTGCCGATCACGGATTCCGGTGGCAAGCTCGTCCATCGCCGCGGCGTCACCGACGTCCCCGGCCTCTATTTCCTTGGCCTTCCCTGGCAGCACACCCGCGGCTCCGCGCTGGTCGGCTGGGTGAAGGACGACGCCAGGTTCATCGCGGAGCGGATCGCCGAGCGCGCTCCCGCCGCCGCAGAGACATCACTCGAAGGAGCAACGCATGGCAAGTGACAACTTCCCCACCGAAACCGCCGGCCTCGCCCCGAGCGTCGAGACCCCCGTCGTCGAGCTTTCCGACGGCGACGAATTCGACCTCACGATCGCCCCGGTCACGAAGGAGATCGAGGGCAACACCCTCCGCATGCTCGCCTACAACCGCTCGATCCCCGGGCCTACGCTCCGCGTGAAGCAGGGCTCGGAGATCGTCGTCAACGTGCAGAACGAGGGCGACCTCGAGGCGACCGTGCACTGGCATGGCCTACGGCTCGACAACCGCTACGACGGCACGCACGAGACGCAGGCGCCGATCCCCGTCGGCGGCGACTTCACGTACCGCATCGAGTTCCCCGACCCCGGCGTCTACTGGTACCACCCGCACATCCGTGAGGACTACGGCCAGGAGCTGGGCCTCTACGGCAACATCCTCGTCGAGCCGGCGGAGACCGACTACTGGCCGCCCGCGCACCGCGAGGTCGCGCTCACCCTCGACGACATCCTCATCGAGGACGGGCAGGTGGCGGCGTTCAGCCACCACGGGCCGAGCCACGTGGCGATGGGCCGCTTCGGCGAGACGATGCTGATCGGCGGCGAGATCGAGGCCTCAGTTGAGGTCAGGCGCGGCGAGGTCGTCCGCTTCTTCCTCACCGACACGGCCAACACGCGAGTCTTCCGTGTCGGCTTCGCCGGCGCGACGATGAAGCTCGTCGGCGGAGACAGCGGCCACGTCGAGCGCGAGGAGATCGTCGAGGACGTCATCCTCGCCCCGTCCGAGCGCGTCGTCGTCGACGTCCTGTTCGACGTTCCCGGAGAGGCCGTGCTGGAGCACCGCACCCCCGAGACGACCTACCGGCTCGCGTCGGTGACCGTTTCCGAGGAGGAGGCCGAGCCGCTCGACTTCGAGCCTCTTCGCGTGAACGCCGACCTCGTCGCCGAGCGCGACCGGATCGCTCCCTACCTCGAGGCCGAGCCCGACAAGACGCTCTCCTTCGTCGCCGAGATGAACATGCCCTCGGTCGAAGGCGAGACGGGGGTCTTCGCCTGCCCCATGCACTCCGAGATCGTCGCGAGCTGGGAGGGCAAGTGCCCGAAGTGCGGGATGAAGCTCATGCCGGCCGGGCCCGAGGTGGCCGCGCCGACCGAGTACGCCTGCCCGATGCACCCCGAGATCACCGCTACCTGGGCCGGCGAGTGCCCGAAGTGCGGGATGACCTTGCGCGCGACCGGATCAGGGGAACCTGAGGATCACGAGCACCATCACGACCACGGCCATGCCCACGACGCCACCGGCGGCATCGAGTGGGAGGACGACATGGTCGAGGTCAACCGCGAGACGACGACCGCGAACACGCAGTGGTTCTTCGTCGACAAGGACACCGGAGATCGCGGCCACGCGATCGACTGGCGCTTCCGCGTTGGCGACCAGGTGAAGCTCCGGCTGGTCAACGAGATGAACTCGGACCACCCGATGCACCATCCGTTCCACGTCCACGGGGCCGGCCGTTTCCTCGTGCTCAGCCGCGACGGAGTCGCCGAGCCCAACCTCGTCTGGAAGGACACGGTGCTCGTCCGCACCGGCGAGACCGTCGACATCCTGCTGGACGTGACGAATCCGGGGATCTGGATGGCGCACTGCCACATCGCCGAGCACCACGAGAGCGGGATGATGTTCAGCTTCACCGTTGAGCCGTAGAAATCATCTCGGTCGGGCCGCTCCGGATAGCTAACGTGGGCTCATGAGCCCTCGTTTCAGCCCCGCCAAGCCCCCGGAGCGGCCGGCCGATCCGGCCGTGCGGCGCGCGAACCTGCGCCGCGTCCTCGCGCTCTTCGGCCCGTACCGCCTGCGGCTCGGCGCGGTGCTCGCGCTCATCTGCTTCTCGGCGCTTCTGGGCATCGTGTCGCCGTTCCTCGTCCGCGACATCTTCGACCACGCGCTGCCCGAGAACGACGACACGCTGCTCACGATCCTCGTCCTCGGCCTGATCGGGATCGCGGTCTTCACCGGGATCCTGGGCGTCGTCCAGACGTGGCTCTCCAACGTCGTCGGCCAGCGCGTCATGCACGACCTGCGCGCGGCCGTTTACAAGCACCTGCAGCGGCTTTCGCTCGCCTTCTTCACGCGCACGCGGACAGGCGAGGTGCAGTCGCGGATCGCGAACGACATCGGCGGCGTCGAAGGCGTCGTCACGTCGACCGCGACCTCGATCGTCTCGAACGTG
>JAICVP010000345.1 GCA_025935275.1 Thermoleophilia bacterium | reverse complement strand
GCGTAGAGGAGCTTCGCGCCGTGGCGGATGATCCCGCCCCACTCCTGCGCCGTTCCCGGCAGGAAGCCCGGGACGTCGACGAAGGTGACGAGCGGGACGTTGAACGCGTCGCAGAAGCGCACGAAGCGCGCCGCCTTGACGGACGAGTCGATGTCCAGAGTGCCGGCGAGTGCGCGCGGGTTGTTCGCGACGACTCCGACGGGATGGCCGCCGAGGCGCGCGAAGGCGCAGACGATGTTCTCGGCCCAGAGCTCCTGCACCTCGAGGAGCTGGCCGTCGTCGACGACCTTCTCGATCACGGTACGCATGTCGTACGGCTTGGTCGGCTCGTCCGGGATCAGCGTGTCGAGCTCGACGTCCTCGCGGCCGATCGGATCGGAGGGCTCGAAGTACGGCGGCGGGTCGACGTTGTTCTGCGGCAGGAACGAGAGCAGGTAGCGCGCGTCCTCGAGGCACGCCTCCTCGTCGTCCGCGGTGAAATGGGCGACGCCAGACTTCGACGCGTGCGTGGCTGCGCCGCCGAGCTCCTCGAAGGTCACGTCCTCGCCGGTCACGGTCTTCACGACCTCGGGGCCCGTGATGAACATGTACGAGCTCTCCTTGACCATGAGGACGAAGTCGGTCATGGCGGGCGAGTAGACCGCGCCCCCGGCAGTCGGGCCCATGACGAGGCTGAGCTGCGGGATGACGCCTGAGGCCTGCACGTTCCGCCAGAAGATCTCCGCGTAGCCGCCGAGTGAGACGACGCCCTCCTGGATCCGCGCTCCGCCCGAATCGTTGATGCCGATCAGCGGGCAGCCGTACTTCAGCGCCAGGTCCATCACCTTGCAGATCTTCTCCGCGAAGACCTCCGACAGGCTCCCGCCGAAGACGGTGAAGTCCTGCGAGAAGACGAAGACACGCCGGCCGAAGATCGTCCCGTACCCGGTGACGACCGCGTCGCCCCACGGTCGGCGCTCCAGCATCCCAAAATGGGGGTTCCGGTGGCGGACGTAGCGGTCTAGCTCGACGAAGCTTCCCGGGTCGAGGAGCTTCTCGATGCGCTCGCGCGCCAGGAGCTTGCCGCGGGAGCGCTGCCGGTCGACCGCGCGCTCGTCGCCGGAGTGGAGCGCCTCGTCGCGGCGGGCCTGGAGCTCCTCCAGCTTGTCGCGCGTCCCCTTGTCCTCGGCCTTGGCCACGTGCCTATCTTCCTCCAGACGTGGCGCATCTCGCCACACTCGGCGCGCCACGCGCCCGAATTCGGGCGGTACGCTCGAAAGCGGGTGGTGGTTCGGGGTGGCCCCTAGAGATCGTCGCGCACCAACGAGTACATGACGACGTCGCGTCTCTCGCCCTTGATCAGGAGCTCCGACCGCAGCACTCCCTCCCGCACGAAACCGGCCTTCTCGGCCACGCGCTGCGACGCCTCGTTCTCGACCTCGGCTCTCAGCTGGAAGCGGCCCAGGTCCCTCGCTTCCAGCGCCCACCGGGCCAGGAGCGCGAGCGCCCGCGTCGCCACCCCGCGGCCCCGGGCCTCACGCTTCACCCAGTAGCCGACCTCGCCCACCCCGCTCCGGGGGTAGCGCACTCCGATCGAGCCGAGCAGCTCACCGGTCGCCTTGTCCACGATCGCGTAGGACTCCTCCTCGTCGGACTCGAGCCATCCGTGCGCGTCCGCCTCCGTGTACGGCGAAGGAACGGACGTCCACCGTGGTATCTCGGGATCCTGGCACGCCGCCACGATCGCCGGCACATCGTCCTCTTCGAGCGGCCGGAGGAGGACCATGTCGTCCTCGAGCGTCACGGCGCGTACTGGGCGTCGTACGTGCCGAACTCCTCGCGCAGCGCGTTGCAGATCTCACCCACGGTGCAACAGGCTGCGAGCGCCTCTCGCATCGGAGGAAGAAGGTTCTCGGTACCGCGCGCTGCGTCGCGCACCCGACCCAGCGCCGCCTCGGCCGCGCTCGCATCGCGCTCGGCACGGACGCGGGCCGTGCGCTCGAGCTGCCGCCCCTCTGCAGCCGGGTCGAGCCGGTGGAGCTCGAT
>JAICVP010000242.1 GCA_025935275.1 Thermoleophilia bacterium | reverse complement strand
GCCTCCCCCTGCTCCAGCCCGGCCCGCACGAGGGTCTCACCGTCGCCGCCGCGGCTCCGGATCGAGCGCAGGAGCGGCTCGGCTTCCTCGCCGAAGAGCGCGAGGAGAAGAAGCTCCTCATCGCTCGACGCGAGACCGTCCGCGGCGTCGCGGACGTCGTCCAGCTCGACGAGCTCCTCCTCCCGGGGGGTGCCTTCCCCGATGAGTTGCACGGCCCTCCGCACAACCGGATCGATCTCGGCCGGAGGAGAGCCAAAGCGCCCCTCGATGAGATCCCGCAGCTCGTCGACGACGATCTGCCACCTCTGCGCGGAGAGAACGTGCAGCACGGCCTGAGAGCCGAGGATCTGGCCGATCGGCGAGGCGAGCGGCGGCCAGCCGCATTCGCGCCGCAGCTCGGTCAGCTCGTCGAGCACCTCGTCCAGCCGGTCGGAGAAGCCGTGGGCCCGGAGGTTCCCGTCGAGCTCCGCCACGAGCCCCGCCGGGAGGCTGTGCTCAGCGGCACGCACGGCGACGCGAGGCGAGAGCGGCGGGACGGGCACGTCGCCCAGCGCGTCGTCGACGAGCTCCGAGCCGCGCCAGAGCGTCTCGAGGTCGACTCCCGAATCGAGGCCCAGGCCGGAGAGCGACCTCGTCAGCGACTCCGCTGACACCCTGTGCAGCGACAGAGCGATTGGATACAGGGCGCACGCGATCACTGCAGCCCCGGCGCGCGCGGCCTCGAGCGATGCCGCCAGCGCAGCGCCGCCGGCTCCCTGGCAGTGCAGGCCCACGGGGAGCTCGCTGGCCTCGCCGACGCGCTCCACGAGCTCGCGCGCCTCCGCCGGATCGAGCGAGCCTGACGGGTCGTGGATGAGAACGCGCGAGGCACCGAGCTCGCCGAGATGATTGGCGCGCTCGAGCAGCACGTCGGTCTCTCCTGTCAGGGGGCTGTGCACGAGCCCGACGGTCAATTCCTTGCCCGCGTCCTTGATCGCCTCGGCGGCGTCCTGCAGGTTGGCGAGATCGTTCAGCGGGTCGTGGATTCGGAAGATGTCGATGCCGCTGTCCGCGGCGCTCGCGACGAAGCGCGCGACGAGGTCGCGCGAGAGCGGGCGCGAGCCAACGAGCATGCGGCCGCGCAAGGCGATGCCGAGCGGCGTCTTGCAGCGTGTCCGAATGGCCCGAATCCGCTCCCACGGGCTCTCGACGCCGCGGCGCACCGCGGAGTCGAAGCAACCGCCGCCCGAGATCTCCAGGTAGGCAAAGCCCGCGCCGTCCAGGATCTCGGCAAGCTCGAGCACGCGCGAGGACTGCATCTGCTGCGCGAGCGGTTCCTGCGAGAGGAGCCGGATGCTGGTGTCGACGAGGGCGGGCACGACTAGGCCCGTGAGATGTAGCGCGCCTCGCGCGTGTCGACCTTGATGCGGTCGCCGACGTTCACGAAGAGCGGCACCTGGACGACCGCCCCCGTCTCGAGCGTTGCCGGCTTGGTCACGTTGGAGACCGTATCGCCCTTCACCCCCGGCTCGGTCTCGACGACGGCAAGCTCCACGGACGCAGGCAGATCGACCGCCGAGGGCCGTCCGTTGACGAGCAGAAGCATGACCTCGCTCGAGGGCTGCATGAACGGGAGCTGATCCTCGAGATCGGTGTGCGGAAGCGAGATCTGCTCGTAGCTGCCCGTGTCCATGAAGACGACCTCTTCGCCTGCGTCGTAGAGGTACTGGACGCTCTTCGTCTCGGTGCGGATGCGCGGCATCTTCTCGCCGGCGCGGAACGTACGGTCGACGACCGAGCCCGAGTCCAGGCTCTTGAGCTTGGTGCGAACGAACGCACCGCCCTTGCCGGGCTTGACGTGCTGGAACTCGACGATGCGCCACACCTGCCCGTCGAGCTCGACGTGCATGCCGTTCTTGAACTGGTTGGTCGAGACCGTTTCGGCCAAAGCTGAGCCAGTCTAGTTGAGGGTCACGAGTTCCTTGGTGAAGGCACTCAGCACGTCCGCGCCCTCGCCCGTGACGACGACGAGGTCCTCGATTCGGACACCGCCGCGCCCGGCCAGGTAGACCCCCGGCTCCACGGTGACGACGTTCCCGGAGGCGAGCGCGCCTTCGGTCGTCTGGCGCAGCACGGGGAGCTCGTGCACCTCCAGGCCGACCCCGTGGCCGAGCCCGTGCAGCACTTCGTGGCCCGAGTCCTCGATCTCCCTGCGGGCGATGGTGTCGAGGCCCTGCGAGTCGGCGCCCGCGCGCACCTCGGCGAGCGCAGCGCCCTGGGCCTTCTGGCAGACGGCGTACGCCTCGCGCAGTTCCGTAGAGAGGTCGCCCGTCGCGAAGGTGCGCGTACAGTCGGAGCAGTACCCGTCGACCTTCGCGCCCAGGTCGACGACGACGGTCTCCCCGGCGCCCAGCACGCGCTCGCCCGGATGGTGGTGAGGCAGCGCGGCGTTCGGCCCGGAGCCAACGATCGGTGCAAAGGAGATGTCGTCGGCGCCCGCCTCGTGGATCGCGCGCACGATCCACCAGGCGACGTCGGCTTCCGTCCTCCCGACGAAGCTCTCTGCGGTGAACCGCGCGAGCACTGAATCGACGACCTCGGCCGCGCGGCGGATCGCCTCCAGCTCGGCCGGCTCCTTGACCGCGCGCAGCGTCATCGGGACCGCGGCGGCCGGGACGAGCTCCACTCCGGTCGAGAGGAGATCGGTGTGGCGGGCGACTGTGACGTGGTCGGACTCGAACGCGACCGGCCCCTCGGCGAGCCGTCCGAGCTCCTTGGCGAGGCCGGGCACGAAGTCGCGGTCGACGACCTGGACGTCGACCCCTTCGACCGCGCGCGCCGCTTCCGCATATCGCCCGTCGGTCAGCAGCACGACGTCGTCGCTCCGGACGAGCACGAACGCGTTCGTGCTCTCGAACCCCGTCAGATAGCGGACATTCACCGGGTTGGAGACGAGAAACGATCCCACTTCGAGTCGCTCCATCTCGTCGCGCAGGCGCTCGACGCGGCCGTTCAACGCTTGACCTTTCCCTTGCGCGCGAGGAACACCAGGGCCTCCTGATACCCGTCCGGGCCCTTGCCGATTACGCGATGGTCGACGACGTCTTCGATCACGGAGACGCGCCGCCACTCCTCGCGAGAGGTGATGTCCGAGAGGTGCACCTCGACAACGGAGACTGCGAAGAGCTCGAGCGCGTCCCGGATCGCGTAGCTGTAGTGAGTCCAGGCGCCCGGGTTGACGACCATGCCCTCAGCCCAGTCGAGCGCGTCGTGGCACCAGCCGACGTACTCGCCCTCGCTGTTGGTCTGCCGGCAGCGGACCACGCAGCCGAGCTCCTCCGCCCAGCCTTCGATCCGCTG
>JAICVP010000095.1 GCA_025935275.1 Thermoleophilia bacterium | reverse complement strand
TGTCGATGAAGAGGAGGACGTCCTGGCCCTGCTCGCGGAAGTACTCCGCGACGGTCAGGCCGGAGAGTGCGACGCGGAGGCGCGCGCCGGGCGGCTCGTTCATCTGGCCGAAGACGAGCGCGGTCTTCTCGATCACGCCCGACTCCTTCATCTCGAGCCAGAGGTCGTTGCCCTCGCGCGAGCGCTCGCCCACCCCGGCGAAGACCGACAGGCCCTCGTGCTCCTCCGCGATGTTGCGGATGAGCTCCTGGATGAGCACGGTCTTGCCCACTCCCGCGCCGCCGAAGAGGCCGACCTTCCCGCCCTTCACGTAGGGGGCGAGCAGATCGATGACCTTGATGCCGGTCTCGAAGACCTCTGTGGTCGGCTGGAGCTCCTCGAAGGTCGGCGCGTCGCGGTGGATCGGCCAGCGCTCCTCGGCCTTGACCTCCTCCCCCTCGTCGATGACGTCGCCGAGCACGTTGAAGATCCGGCCGAGGGTGGCGTCCCCGACCGGGACGCTGATCGGCGCGCCCGTGTCCTCGACGTCCATGCCTCTCGCAAGCCCGTCTGTGGTGTCCATGGCGACGGCGCGCACACGGTCGTTGCCGAGATGCTGCTGGACCTCGGCGATCAGGTCGAAAGCTTCCCGCCCCTCCTGGTCCGGCATCTGGATGCGGAGCGCGTTGTTGATGGAGGGAAGCCCTCCGTGGAAGACGGCGTCGATGACGACGCCCTTGATCTCGACGATCTTGCCCGTGTTCGTGTCAGCCATGAATCTCCCGGTCGCTTGCCGGGATCAGTCTAACCAAGCGCTTTGCGCCCGGTCCCGGTGAGCGGACTAGACGAAGCCCTCGGGCGGCTGGCCCGGAACGTGGGCCGGCGCGGGCGAGACGGGCTGCTTCATCTGGTGCGGGAGCTGGCGGAGGTCGTTCTGGTCGGTGCGGAAGCTGAGCTGCGGGCCGCCGCTCGGCGCGGGGGTGCTCCCGGGCTTCTGGAGCGAGGAGCCCACGAACGCACCGAGAGCGGCCGCCGCCGCAACGGCGACGATCGCGACCCGTCTCCCGACGGGGAGCCGGATGACGGGACGCTCGAAGCGCGGGTAGGAGATCTCCGGCCGCTCGAGCGGGACCGCGCGCACGGCTTCGGCGGTCGCAGCGAGCCGTGCTGCGAACCCACTGCAGGCGGCGCACCCTTCCAGGTGCTGCTCGAGCAGCGCGTCTTCGAGCTCCGAGAGCTCGCCGTCGATCCGGAGCGATGCCCACTGGCGGGCACGCTCGCAGCGACCATCGCGCGATGAGTGCGCTTCGCCGGCCATATCCACTCTGACGATAGCCGAGCCGCGAGGTTAGGCCAGTATCGACGCTAGGCCGTGACTGCGCCGTCGCCCGACTCGGCGCGCGACTCCGCACGGAGTCTCGCGCGCTCGGCCTTCCGCTCCCGCTGGCGATGCGGGTCGGGGACGGGCACGGCGGCGAACAGGGCCTTCGTGTACTCGTCCTTGGGCTCGTGGTAGACCTGCTCGGCGGTGCCGACCTCGACGAGCTTGCCCTGGTTCATGACCGCGATCCGGTCGCTCATCGTCCGCACGACGGCCAGGTCGTGGGAGATGAAGAGATAGGTGAGCCCGAAGTCGCGCTGCAGGTCCTTCAGGAGGTTGAGGATCTGCGCCTGGATCGAGACGTCGAGCGCCGAGACGGGCTCGTCGCAGACGATCAGCTTCGGGTTCAGCGCGAGCGCCCGCGCGACGCCGATGCGCTGCCGCTGCCCGCCCGAGAACTCGTGCGGGTAGCGGTTGGTGAAGTTCGGGTTGAAGCCGACGATGTCGAGGAGCTTGCGCACCTGCTCGCCGCGACTGCGCCGCGTGCCGATCCCGTGCACCTCGAGCGGCTCGGCGACGATGCCGCCGACGGTCATCCGGGGATCGAGCGACGCGTAGGGGTCCTGAAAGACGATCTGCATCTCGCGCCGCATCCTGCGCAGGTCCTCGCGGCCGAGCTCGGTCAGCTCCTTGCCCATGAAGTTGATGGAGCCCGAGGTCGGCTTGACGAGCTGGAGGATGCAGTAGCCGGTCGTCGACTTGCCCGAGCCCGACTCGCCGACCAGCCCGAGCGTCTCGCCCTCGGCGACGGCGAAGCTCACCCCGTCGACGGCCTTGACCGCGCCGACGGTCTTCTCCCAGAGGATGCCGCGGCGGATCGGGAAGTGCTTCTCGAGGTTGTCGACCTTGAGCAGGGTGCCGTTCGAGGAGGCCGTCTCGGAGCTCATGCGTTCACCGTCTGGCGCTCGCCGGAGCGCTCGCTCGCGGGATGCGCCGTCCGGACCCAGTGGCCCGGGCGGATCTCACGAAGCTGCGGCTCGACGGTCGAGCAGTTGTCGCCGGAGTCCGAGTACGGGCAGCGCGCCGCGAAGCGGCAGGCCTCCGGCGGGTTGACGAGGTCCGGCGGACGGCCGGGGATCGCCGTCAGGCGGCCTTCCCGGATCTCCCTTTCGTCCCCCTCGAGCTGAGGCAGCGCGCCCAGCAGGGCCTCGGTGTAGGGGTGCTCCGGGTTGTCGAAGAGCTCGTAGCCCGAGGCCTGCTCCACGATCTGGCCGGCGTACATGATGATCACGTCGTCCGCGGTTTCGGCCACGACGCCCATGTCGTGGGTGATGAGGATCATGGCCATGTCGTGCTCCTGCCGAAGCTGGTCGAGCAGATCGAGGATCTGGGCCTGGATCGTCACGTCGAGCGCGGTGGTCGGCTCGTCCGCGATCAAGAGGCGCGGGCTGCACGAGAGCGCGATCGCGATCATGACGCGCTGCCTCATGCCACCGGAGAAACGGTGCGGATAGTCGTCCAGGCGCTCGGCGGCGCGCGGGATGCCGACCTCCTGGAGGAGCTCAACTGCGCGCTTCCGGGCCTGCTGCTTCGAGACGTCGCGGTGCGCGAGGATGGTCTCCGTGATCTGCGTCCCGATCTTGAGCGTCGGGTTCAGCGAGGTCATCGGGTCCTGGAAGATCATCGCGACCTCGTTGCCGCGAATGTGCTGCATCTCGTGCTCCGACAACTTCGTCAGGTCCTTGCCGTCGAAGAGGACCTCGCCGCCCACGATCTTCGCCGGCGGCTTCGGGATGAGCCCCATGATCGAGAGGGCGGTGACCGACTTGCCGCACCCGGACTCGCCGACGATGCCGAGGGTCTTTCCCTTCTCCAGCGCGAAGCTGATGCCGTCCACCGCCTGCACGACGCCCTCCCGGGTGAAGAAGTGCGTCTTGAGGTCGTTGACCTCTACAAGCGCCACGACTTAGGTCTCCCGCGTGCGCGGATCGAGTGCGTCGCGGAGGCCGTCAGCGATGAAGTTCGCGCAGAGCACGAGCGTGGCGATCGCGAGACACGGGATGAAGAGCACTTCCGGATGGAGGCGGTACGCCTCACGGCCGTCCTGCGCGATCGAGCCCCAAGAGGCCGTCGGCGGGTTGATGCCGAGGCCGATGAAGGAGAGGAACGCCTCGCCGAGGACGACTCCGGGGAGCTCGAGGAAGATCGCGATGACGAGGATCCCGAGGGTGTTCGGCAAGAGGTGACGCGCGAGCACTCGGTACCAGCGCGCTCCCACCGCCTTGGCGGCACGGACGTAGTCGTTCTCCTTCAGGGTGATCACCTGGCCGCGGACGACGCGCGCAGCGGTGAACCAGCTCGCGATCGTCAGCGCGACGACCATCGTCCACACGCTGACGGACCCCGACGGGCTCAGGATCTGCGTCGTGATGATCGCGAACGGAAGGTACGGAAGCCCGTAGAGCGCATCGAGGAAGCGCATCATCCCGTTGTCCACCCTGCCGCCGACGAAGCCCGAGATCGAGCCGTAGACGACGCCGATGACGAGAATCATGAAGGTGGCGGCGAAACCGATGGCGATCGAGATCTGACCGCCCTGAGCGACCCGTGCGAAGAGGTCGCGGCCGAACTTGTCGGTCGAGAACGGGTGGTCGAGGCTGAAGCCGGCGTAGGACTGCGAGAAGTCGACGGCGTTCGGGTCGTAGTCCTTGAGCGACGTCCAGATCCCGGGGATCTTCCAGAAGCCCGGGATGAGGAGGCAGTAGAGGCACATGAGGATGAAGACGATGGCGGCGACGACAGCGCCCTTGTTCTGGAGGAAGCGCCGCCAGGCGTCCTGCCAGAGGCTCGACTGCCGGATCGCAGCGCCGGCGGCGTGCTCGGTGGTCGCCGGAGGGGCGGCGACCGGAATGGCGGCTTCTCGCCGGTCGACGGCCATCAGCGGACGTCCCTCGTTCTCGGGTCGAGGATGCCGTACATGATGTCCACGAAGAGGTTCGCGATGATGATGATCAGCGATGTGAGCACGGTGATCCCCATCACGACGGAGAAGTCCCGGTTGAAGACGGAGTTGATGAAGTAGCGGCCGATGCCCGGGATCGAGAAGATGATCTCGATGATGAAGGTGCCCGTGATGATGAGGCCGAGGAGCGGCGCGGTCGCCGTCACGGCCGGAATCAGCGAGTTGCGGAGCACGTGCAGCCCGACGACGCGCCTGTACGTCAACCCCTTAGCCCTCGCCGTGCGCACGTAGTCCTGCTGCATGGTCTCGAGCATCGAGCCGCGGACCAGGCGCGCGAAGTAGGCCATCGGGAACAGGCCGAGCGCGAACGAGGGCAGGATCACGCGGTCGTCGAACTCGAGGAACCCCTGCGGCCACCCGTTCGTGGGCACGAGACCCCATTTCAGCGCCACGTAGTAGATGAGCAGCGTGGCGACGAAGAAGCTCGGTAAGGCGAAGCCGATCGTCGAGAAGAACATCGCGAAGTAGTCGAAGATCGAGTTCGGCTTGAGCGCGGCCAGGACGCCTAATGGAATACCGAGGATCACCGCCCAGAGGAAGGCGAGGAGGCCGAGCTTCAAGGACTTCGGGAACCCGTCCTTGATGATGTCGTTGACCGTGCGCGTGCGCTGCGACATCGAAGGACCGAGGTCGAACGTCGCGACGTCCTTCACGTAATAGACGTACTGCTGGTACCAGGGCTTGTCGAGGTTGAACTTCCGCTCGAGGTTCGCCTGGATCGCCGGCGGCACGTTGCGCTCGGTCTTGCGGAAAGGATTGCCGCCGATCTGCTTCATCATCACGAACGTCATGAAGATGACCAGCAGGATGACCGGAATCGTCCAGATGATCCTGCGGATGATGAACGTCGCCATCTAGTTCTGAATTGTTTACCCGATTGGGGTCAGTTCGCAACGACGAAGCGAAATCAGGGCGGGCGGGGCGCCGTAGCGCCCCGCCCATCCCTTAGGTCCTGCTTGCTCGACTAGCCCTTCACCGTCACCTGGGTGAGGTCGAACTGGTCGAGCGGGTTGATGTTGAACGTGTCCTTGATCGAGAGCTTCTCGAGGTTCGGATACGTGTACCAGTAGATCGGCAGGATGGGCAGCTGGCCGTCCTGGCCGAACAGCTTGTCCTCAAGCTGCGCGTAGATGTCGTACCTGGCCGTGTCGTCCGGCGTCTCGCGAGCCTCGGCGACGAGATCGTCATAGCTCTTGTCGCAGAAGTTCGTGTTGTTGTTGCCGGAGTCGCACGTCCAGAGATCGAGCCCGTTGATCGCGTCCGGATAGTCGTAGATCCATCCGAGGCGATACACGTCCACCGCATCGTTCGGCGGCGGGCCGAGGAACTCGAGGTACTGCGCCCACTCCTGCTGCTTCAGCGTGGTGTTGATCCCGAGCTCCTTCCACTGCGCCTGTACGGCAGTGGCGATCTCCTTGTGGCCGGGCGAGTCGTTGAAGAACAGGTTGATGTCCGTCTTCGGGCTCGCGGCCTGCGACAGCTCGTCCTTCGCCTGGTCGAGGTCCCCAGCTGCGGGCGTCCAAGGCGAGTTCGGATTGATCGTGTCGAAGCCAGAGATGCCCTGCGGCGACATGCCCGTTGCCGGGATCTGGTCCGCCTGGGCGATCTGGTCGATGATCTCCTGCCTGTTCACGGCGAGCGACAGAGCGCGGCGCTCGTGAATGTCGGAGATGTTCTTGATGTTGAAGCCGTAGTAGTACGTACCCAGCGCGGGATACGCCTCGTACTCCGGCGTCTCCTTCAGACGAGCGATCTCGTCCGGGGGAAGTCCGCCGCCGTCGAGCGCGTCGATCTCGCCCGACTCGAAGGCCTGTACCCGCGTCGTGCCGTCCACGATGATCTTGCCCGGCACGCTCGTGAGGCTCACGTCCGCCGCGCCACGCCAGTCGTCGTTCTTGACAAGGTCGATCTCGGCGTCGTGCTCCCACTTGGCGAGCTTGAACGGACCATTGGTGACGATGTTCTGCGGCTCCGTCCACTTGTCCCCGAACTGCTCGACCGCTGACTGGTTCACGGCGAGGAACGAGTGATGCGAGGCCTGCTGGATGAACCACGGCTGCGGCGACGTCAGCTTGACGACCAGCGTGTAGTCGTCAGGCGCGGAGACGGCGACCTTGTCCGCAAGGGCATCGCAGTTCTTCTGGCACGCGTTGTACTCCTGCGCGCCTTCGATGCCGTAGAGCTGATACGCGTAGTCCGCGGCCAGCTCGGGAGACAGCGTCCGCTTCCACGAGTAGACGAAATCGCTCGCGGTGACGGGATCGCCGTTCGTCCACGTGCCGTCCTGCCGCAGGTGGAACGTGACTTCCTTCCCGTCGGAGCTGACATCCCAGCTCTCGGCCAGGCTCGGCACGGCTTCAAGCGTGTCCGAGTTCAGCCTGACCAGCGGATCCATGATGTTCAGAAGCACGTTGGACGACGTCGTGTCGGTCGCGAGACCCGGATCCAGCGACGGCGGCTCAGCGCCCCAACCGATTGTGAACGTTTGATTGGCGGCCGGCGTCGTCTCGCCGCCGCCACTGCCCGTGCCGCCGCTCGACTCTTCGTTACCGCCACCGCAACCTGCAGCAGCGAGAGCGAATGCGCCGAACAACGCGACAACGAGCAGAAGCACTCTCTTTCCTGTCACGTCTGCCCTCCTCTTGGGTACGTACCCGGCCGCACGCGCTTACGCCCGAGCGGCCAACCAGATGCTTAGACGCACCTGGGCGGCGGAAAGTTAGCGGATTGCGATATTTCGCGCCTCTACTACCTGTGAGTCGTGCAACTCGGTGGTACAGCCGCCCACGGCGTAGAGGGTGCCGTCGATCGCGAACGCCTTGAGTCCGTGCCTGGCGACGAGCGGCTCTGGCCCTTGCGACCACTCTCCGGTCTCGGCGTCGTAGATCTGGTACGTGTGTTCCCAGACGGTGTGGATCTCGGATCCCCACGCCGCCGTCCCGTTCAGCTCCATCGGCTTCGGCATCTCGGGGCCCTCGGTCCACTTCTCGGCCGCCGGGTCGAAGATGAAGACGTCTCGCAGGGTCTCCTCCCCGCGCCGGCCGCCGAACGTCCAGATCCGCCCGTCGAACGCGACCGCGCCGAAGGTGTGGTTGGGGATCGGCATCGGCGCCGACTCCGACCACGAATCGGAGGCCGGGTCGTAGACGTAGACGCTCGCGAGTTCCTTCCCGCCGCTGAAGCCGCCGAGGACATAGATCTTCCCGTCCATCACCACGGCCGCCTCGTTGAAGAGCGGCCGCGGGAGCGGCGCGCGGTCTTCCCACTCGCCGTGGTCGACGTCGTAGGCCAGGACGCGGTCGGTGACGCCATCGGCGACCTGGCCGCCGAAGACGTAGACCTTGCCGTCCAGCGCGGCCCCCGCCGCCGCGCGGGTCGGATCGGGGAGCGGGCGCAGGGTGACCCAGTCGTTCGCGGCCGGGTCGAAGCGCTGGAAGACGGAGAGGAAGCGCCCGGTCTCCCCCACCATCCCGCCGGCCGCATAGATGTGCCCGTCCAGCTCGGCCGCCGCGATATAGCTCCGCCGCTGCGACAT
>JAICVP010000007.1 GCA_025935275.1 Thermoleophilia bacterium | reverse complement strand
CTCGGCCGGAGGCCGAAGCTACCTTTTCTCGCCGCCCCGAAGGGCAGAGAGGCCATCCGGCATTAATCCGGGTTTCCCCGGGCTATTCCGGTGCCGAGGGCAGATTACCCACGTGTTACTCACCCGTTCGCCGCTGTCCCCAGTCCCGAAGGACTGGTTCTCGCTCGACTTGCATGTGTTAAGCGCGCCGCCAGCGTTCGTCCTGAGCCAGGATCAAACTCTCCGTGAAGTTGTTCGCATTCGGCCCGAAGGCCGGTTGCTGACTTTCAGGATGAGCTTGAGCTCAAAGTCCCCTCCTAGAGAGGAGACGGGTTCATTTAGACCTCGACCACGCCGAAGCGCTGCCGAGGGTCTCGACGTATTTCACGCTGTTGAGTTTTCAAAGACCGCGCCCCGGGCGGGCTACTCACGAAAAAGGCCTCCCGCGCGGAGGCCCTCCAGAAGTCGATACCACCGTATCAGCTTCGCTCGAAGGGCTTCTCCAGTTGTCTCGCGGGTGGACTCTTACGTGCGCAGCCGTTTCCGACAGCCGACGCATGATAGCAGCGATCGTCAGACCGTCAAGAATCGCGAAGCCTGATGAATTGCCGCTTCCCAGCCTGCAGGAGGGCGCCGTCGAGCGACGCCCGCGGCACGTCCAGCTCGGTCACCGGCTCGCCGTTCAGGCGCACGCCCCCCTGTGAGATTCGGCGCCTCGCCTCGCTGGTCGACGGCGTGAGGCCGAGCTCGGCAAGCAGCGCCGGCAGGTGGACGGGATCTCCCGCCGGGAGATCCGCCTCCGGCACCTCCTCCGGAGCCTGCCCCTCCCGCACCACGCGCGTGAAATGTGCCTCGGCGTCCCGGGCTGCGTCCTCCCCGTGCGAGCGGCCAACGATGAAGCGCGCAAGTGCGAGCTTCGCCTCCAGCGGGTCGAGGGTCGACGGGTCCGCCTCGGACTCCATGACGAGCCGGTAGTACTCGGGCAGAGCCTCGTCCGAGATCCGCATCGTCTTCCCGAACTGCTCCTCCGCAGGCTCGGCGAGGCCGATGTAGTTGCCGAGCGAAGCGCTCATCTTGCGCCCGTCGGTGCCCATCAGGAGCGGCGTCGTGAGCGCGACCTGCGGCTCCAGGCCGTACGCCTGCATGACGTCGCGGCCGGCCAGCAGGTTGTAGAGCTGGTCGGTCCCTCCGAGCTCGACGTCGGCCTCGATCGCGACCGAGTCGTAGGCCTGCATGAAGGGATAGAGGAGCTCGGAGACCGAGATGGGCGTCTTCGCGGAGAAGCGCTGCTCGAAGTCGTCCCGCTCGAGCAGGCGGGCGACGGTGATCGTGCGCGTCAGCCGGACGACCTCGGCGAAGTCGAGCTTCGCCAGCCACTCGCCGTTGAACCGGACCTCGGTCTTCTCCGGGTCGATGATCTGCGACGCCTGCTCGAAGTAGCGCTTGGCGTTCGAGTCGATCTCCTCGTCGGACAGGACGGGCCGCTCGGCCGAGCGGCCGGAGGGATCGCCGATCCGCCCGGTGTAGTCGCCGACGATGAGGACGCCCGTGTGGCCGGCCTGCTGGAACGCCGCCATGCGCTGCAGCGGGATCGCGTGGCCGACGTGGACGTCGGGCGCGGTCGGGTCGATGCCGAGCTTCACGCGAAGCGGGCGCCCGAGTGCGAGCTTGCGCTCGAGCTCCCCCTCCGGAAGAACGTCGACCGCGTTACGCGTCAGGTCTGCGATTCGGGCGGCCATGGCTGCTCGATCATAGAGTCGCTTCCGGTCCGCGACCCCGGGCTAGAATCCCCCACTTCGTGCCGTTTCGACGAAGCAGTCGCCCGCCCAAGCGCCGAAGGATCCGCAAGCTCAGATTTCTGGCGCTGCTCCTCGTCCTCTTTTTCGTCTGCCTCGTCTCGTTCGCGTTCGGTCTAGTGAGCGCGATCGCGAGCGACGTGGCCGCGCTCGAGCCCTCCACGAGCAAGCGCCCGCAGCAGCTCGGCTACATCTACGCGTCGGACGGCAAGACCGTCCTCGCCACACTGCGAGGCGACGAGAGCCGCATCGTGGTCGCCAGCGACGACATCTCGCCGATCATGAAGCAGGCGATCGTCGCTGTCGAAGACCGGCGTTTCTGGGAGCACCAGGGGATCGACTACCGCGGCATCCTCCGCGCGGTGTGGGCCGACGTCCGCCACAAGGCGGTCGTGGAGGGCGGCTCCACGATCACGCAGCAGTTCGTCAAGAACACCTACACGCAGAAGGAGCGGACGATCAGCAGAAAGCTGAAGGAGGCCGCTCTCGCGTGGCAGCTCGAGAACAAGTGGTCGAAGGATCGGATCCTGACGGCGTACCTGAACACCATCTACTTCGGGAACGGCGCCTACGGGATCGAGATGGCGGCGCGCGTCTATTTCAACGAGCACGCCCGGGACCTGACCCTCGCCCAGTCCGCGCTCCTCGCGGGGCTGCCGGCCAGCCCCGGCGCCTACGACCCGGCCACGAACCAGAAGGCCGCCGAGGCGCGGCGGCGACTCGTCCTCCAGATGATGCGCGACCAAGGGCTCATCAGCCTGAAGGACCAGCTGATCGCCGACGAGCAGCCCCTCCCCAAACCGCAGAACATCCACCTTCCGATCACTGCGGGCCGGCAGGGCTACTTCGCGGAGTACGTGAAGCAGCAGCTGGTCCCCTACTACGGCTCCGGAAAGGTCTTCGGCGGCGGGCTCAAGGTCTACACGACCATCGACCTCAACATGCAGCACCTCGCCGCGGAGGCGATCGACGAATGGCTGCCGGATCGGGCCGACCCGGCGGCCGCGCTCGTCGCGATCGACCCGCGCGACGGACGCGTGCTCGCGATGGTCGGCGGGCGCAACTACAAGAAGAGCCAGTTCAACCTCGCCGTGCAAGGGGAACGGCAGCCGGGGTCTTCCTTCAAGCCGTTCGTGCTCGCGGCCGCGCTGACCGAGGGGATCTCGCCGCAGACGCAGTTCACGTCACAGCCGACGGTGATCAACCTCGGCGACAAGCTCTGGTCGGTGCACAACTACGAGAACTCCTATCTCGGGACGATCGACCTCGTCGACGCGACGACATACTCCGACAACTCGGTCTATGCGCAGCTGACGGCGCAGGTGGGACCGGGCAACGTGGCCGCGATGGCCAGGCGGCTCGGAATCCAGAGCCCGCTGAACGACTACTTCGCGATCGGTCTGGGCGCCGAGGCGGTCAACCCGCTCGAGATGGCGCGGGCGTTCGCCACCTTCGCGCACAACGGCGTGCGCGTCGACGGCTCGACCCTAGGCAACGCGCCGCGCGCCGTCACGAAGGTGGTGGACGGAAACCGCGTCGAGAAGAACGAGCCGGTCGAGAAGGAGGTGCTCGACCCGAACGACGCGGCGACCCTCAACTCCATCCTCCAGAACGTCGTCACAACCGGCACCGGGAAGCGCGCTGCGCTCACGGACAGGGTCGTCGCGGGCAAGACGGGGACGACCGAGAACTACGGCGACGCCTGGTTCGTCGGCTACACGCCGCAGCTCGCTGTTGCGGTGTGGGTCGGCTATCCGAACAAGCTGATCCCGATGCTGACGCAGTTCGAAGGCGAGCCCGTCGCCGGCGGCACCTATCCCGCGCTGATCTGGAAGAGCTTCGTCGAAAAGGCGCTCGAATACGAAGATGCGCCGCCGGAGAGCTTCCCCTCGCCCGTCTACGAATCCACCGTCGCGCGCGACGTCGTCTACCGCGACAACCAGTGGCTCCTTGACAACGGCAACTGCCGCGACGTGCACCTCGTCACCTACGTCGCGGGGTCGGAGCCGCAGAAGCAGGCTCCGTGCGAGCCGAACGAGGTGGATGTGCCGCCGGTCGTCGGCGCCAAGCTCGACGACGCCAAGGTTCGGCTCGAAAGCATGCCGCTGACCGTCGAGGTCGTCACCCGGCCCGCGGAGGGCGGCGAGCGGCTGGGCCGCGTCGTCGCGCAGTACCCGGCGAAGGGCACGCTCTCCTCGTTCGACACCGTGCGCGTGGTCGTGCCCCTGGCGGAGAACGGCCGCATCCCGGATGTGACCGGTCTCACCCTCGAGCAGGCACGGAGGAAGCTGGCGCGCCACCACCTGGCCGGGCTCGTGCAGGCCAGTGCGGAGGGAAAGCCCAACCGCGTCCTGCAGCAGTTCCCGAAGGCGGGCCTCGCCTCGATCGAGAATATGACGATCAAGCTGGTCGTCGGGCGCTGACCGGGAACCTGCGCGAGAGATACCGCGAGCCGGCGAGGCCGTAGCGCCACGGGAGGTCGGCCGCCCGGCTGATCCCGACGCGCGGGCCCCTCACGATCTCCGTCTCGCCCTCGCCGGCACGGAGCTCGAACGGCGGGCGATCGAGCGGGAGGCCATCGTGTGCCCGCGTCACGCCGAGCGCCTGGCAGAGGCGGCCCGGGCCCGCGGCAAGCAGGCGCGGCTCATCGAGCCCCCGGCGGGCACGCATCTCGTCGACTCCGTAGACCGGCTCCAGCGCGCGAAGGAGCACCGCGGCCGCGCCGCCCTCCTCCTCGCAGACGAGATTGAGGCACCAGTGGATCCCGTACGAGCGGTAGACGTACGCATGTCCGGGCGGCCCGAACATCGCGCGATTCCGAGGCGTCTCGCCGCGGAAGCCGTGGCTCGCGGGATCTTCCCGGTCGTAGGCCTCGACCTCGACGATCGGGCCGCCCACGCCGTCGACCAGGAGCATGCAGCCGATCAGCTCGGGCGCGACCTCGTGGACGCTCCGCGCGAAGAACTCGCGGCCGAGCTTCAACTAGAAGAGCTGGTCGTCGTCGCTCGGCTGCGCCGTCGACTCGAGCAGCTTGCGCGCCCGACGGTCGAGGTCGGCGAGGTCGACGCGGCCCTTGCCCGCATCCTCCACGATGCGTTCGGCGAGCTTGACGGCGTCGTCGAGAATCTGGACGCGGCCTGCGTCCCGGATGCCCATCTCGGAGAGGATCGAGCGCTCCGTGCGCGAGGCCACGATCGGCTCGGAGATGCCCTCGACCCATACCCGGGTCCGTCGACCTTCCCCGCGCTCCTTCCCGCGCAGCGGTTCGAGCGCGTAGATCTTGTCCGCGCGCGCGAACTTCCCGAAGCCGAGAAAGACCATCTTGGGCGCGCCGTCGGCCATGCGCTGATTATCGCAGGGACGCGGCGAGAGCCTCGGCCACGCGCTCCTGGTCGGCGCGCACGAGCCGGGTGTGGAAGGGGAGGGCAAGCGACCGCCGGCTCGCGTCCTCCGAGACGGGGAACATCCCCTCCTTCGTCCCGAAGCGCTCGCGCCAGTACGGCTGCAGGTGGATCGACGGCAGGTACGGCTTCGAGGCGATTCCCTGCTCGGCCAGCTTCGCCATGACACCGTTCCGGTTGATCCCGTCCGCGAGCTGGACGACGTAGACGAACCACGAGCGCTTGTGGTCGGCATCGTCTTCGAGCGGGAGCGTGACTGCGTCCATGCCGCCGAGCAGCTCCGCGTAGCGGGCCGCGACCTCGGCGCGAAGCTCGAGAATCCGGTCGAGCTTCTCCAGCTGCGCGAGCCCGAGCGCGGCGGAGAGGTCGTCGAGGCGGTAGTTGTAGCCGAGGCGCGAGTGCGTGAGCCACTCGCCGGAATCGCTGCGGCCCTGGTTCGAAAGGCTCTTCAGCGTCGCCCAGTCGTCCTCGCTCTGAACGGCGACAGCGCCTCCCTCGCCCGTGGTCATCTGCTTGTTGGGATAGAAGGCGAAGGTCGCCGGCGCGCCGCGCGATCCGAGCGGCCGGCACTGGTACTCGGCACCCAGCGCCTCGCAGGCATCTTCGACAAGCGCAAGTCCGTGGCGCTCCGCGATCGCCTCCAGCTCGGCGTGCTCGGCGGGATAGCCGAAGATGTCCACCGGGAGAATCGCCTTCGTCCGCGGCGTGATCGCGGCCTCGACCGCGGCCGGAGCGAGATTCAGCGTGCGCGGGTCGATGTCGGCGAAGACCGGCGTGGCGCCCTCGTACAGAACGCAGTTCGCGGACGCGACGAAGGAGAACGGCGTCGTGACGACTTCGTCCCCCTCCCCCAGGCCGGCGAGGCGCACGGCCAGATGAAGCCCCGCCGTTCCGCTTGAGACCGCGGCGACGTAGGGCGCCCCGACCCGCTCGGCAAGCGCGGCCTCGAAGCGGTCGATCATGGGCCCGAGCGAGAGCTGCCCCGAGCGCAGGGTCTCGAGGACGAGCTCCTCCTCCCGCTCTTCGAGCCAGGGAGCGGAGAGCCCGATCTCGGCGGTCAGGAGCCCGCCGGGGCCTTGGCCGCGTACTCCAGCCAACGAGTCCAGCGCTCGTCGCGGCCGCGCACGACGTCGAAGAAGGTCGACTGGATCGCCTTCGTCACGGGGCCGGGCGGGCCGATGTCGTGGTCGTCGATCGCGCGCACGGGCGTGACCTCGGCGGCAGTCCCGGTCATGAAGACCTCGTCCGCGAGGTAGAGGTCGGAGCGGATGAGCGGGCCCTCGTGTACCGCGTAGCCGTGCGCCTGGGCGATCTCCATCACGCTCTGGCGGGTGATGCCCGGAAGAATCGAGGTCGAGAGGTGCGGCGTCGTGATGATCTCGTCTTTGACGACGAAGATGTTCTCACCGGAGCCGTCCGCGACGTGGCCCTCGTCGGTGAGGAGGATCGCCTCGGCATAGCCGGCGTTGGTCGCCTCGATCACAGCGAGCATCGAGTTCAGGTAGATGCCGGTCGCCTTCGAAACGTGCGGAATCGTGTTTGCGCCGACGCGCTTCCAGGAGGAGACCTTCGCGCTGATTCCCTGCGTGAGCGCCTCCTCGCCGAGGTAGGCGCCCCAGGGCCAGCTCATGATCACGACGTCGACGGGGTTCGAGCGCGGGTGCACGCCGAGCTCGCCGTAGCCGTAGAAGGCGATCGGGCGGATGTAGCACTCGGCGAGACCGTTCGCGCCGATCAGCTCGAGGGTCGCGCCGCGCAGGTCGTCGACCGAATACGGAAGCTCCATGTGCAGGAGCCGCGCGGAGTTGTCGAGCCGCCTCAGGTGGTCGGTCAGCCGGAAGACGGCCGGCCCGTCCTCGGTCTCGTAGCAGCGGATGCCCTCGAAGACACCGGAGCCGTAGTGGAGGCCGTGCGCGCCGACGTGGACCTTGGCGTCGGCCCAGTCGACGAGCTCGCCGTTCATCCAGATCTTTTCGGTCTCTTGCATGGCCCTAATCCTAGGTTACGCGTCCTCGGCGACGGCGTCGACGGAGCGCGCGTGCGTCAGTCGGACGAGGTCCGACGGGGCGATCGCGAGCACGTGCTGGTGCGAGCCGGCACCGGTCCAGACGACTTCGTGCAGGAGCAGCTCGTTGTCGACGAGGATGGTCTGGATCTCCGGCAACGGGAACGGGGCGACCGCACCCGGATCGAATCCCGTCGCGGAGCGCACCTCGTCCGGGCCGGCGATCTTGGCCTTCTCGCACGGCACTGCCGCTTCGATCTTGGTCCGGTCGGCGCGCCGGTCTCCGCCGATCATGACGAGCACCGGCTTTCCGTCGCAGATGAAGACGAGTGACTTCACGATCTGCGCGAGATCACAGCCGACCGCCTTCGCCGCGTCCTCGGCGGTCAGCGTCCCCGCCGGGAACTCCTCCACGCGCGACTCGACCGCGACCTTGCGCAGGTAGTCCGCCACGCGCTCGACCGGCTCGGGCCAGGCGTTCATGCGCCTGGTGCGTCGCTGGTCAAGGAGCCAAGCGAGCGGCGCGATGGACAGTGCTCAGCACGGACAAGTGCCGCGAGCGCCGGATCCTGCCACCAGCGGCGCAAGCCGTCGCCGAAGCCGGGCTTCGCCCGGCGAGAGGCTGCGGCGCCCAGGCACATGAGGCTCACGTTTTGGAGAGATCGATGAAGCGGACGTCGGTGAAGCCGGGCTCGGCCTCAACGCGTTCGAGCACTTCGGCCACTGGGACGCTGTCCAGCGTGAGCGCCATGAGGGCGCCCTTCGCACTGCGGGAGCGGCGCGAGACGGCCATGTTGGCGATGTTGACGTGCGCTTCCCCGAGCAGCGTGCCGAGCCGGCCGATGCGGCCGGGCTGGTCGTCGTTCACCGCGAAGAGCATGAACGGCGCGAGGTCGATCTCGATCTCGTAGCCGAGCGCGCGCACGAGCCGGGGCTCGGCCTCGCGACCTCTTGGAGTGCCGGCGACGACGACCTCCTGCTCGCCGGCGACCGCCGTCACGCGGACGAGGCTGGTGAAGTCGCGGGAAGCGCGCCGGCGCTCCTCGGTCACCTCGATTCCCCGCTCGGCCGCAAGCAGAGGCGCGTTCACGTAGTTCACGGCCTGCTCGACGCGGCCCTGGAAGGCGCCGTTCAAGGCGGCGACGGTGAGCAGCCGCGTGTCATGCTCGGCAAGCTCGCCGAGGTAGGCAAAGTCGAGGCGCGTGGGGCTCGAGTCGGCCAGCTCGACGGCCAGGGCACCCAGTTTCCCGGCGAGCGGCAGGAAGGGACCGAGGAAGCCGACCTCGTCCGCGGCCACGGCGGGGATGTTGACCGCGTTCGTGACCACGCGCCCCTCGAGGGCGGCGGCCACCTGCTCGGCCACGATCACACCCGCCCGGTCCTGAGCCTCCTCGGTCGACGCGGCGAGGTGCGGGGTGACGACCACGTTGTCCAGCTCGAGGAGCGGGCCCGAATACGGCTCCTCGGCGAAGACGTCGAGCGCTGCCCCGGCGACCTTGCCGGAGCGGAGCGCTTCCACGAGCGCCTCCTCGTCGACCAGCTCGCCGCGCGCAGCGTTCACGAGCTTGATGCCGTCCTTCGCGGCCGCGAGCTCCTCACGTCCCACGAGCCCCTGCGTGTCCTCCGTCAGCGTCAGGTGGAGCGAGGCGAAGTCGGATGCGGCCAGGAGCTCCGGCAGCGTCTCTATCCGCTCGACCCCGAGCTCGGCGAATCGCTCGGGGCTCACGTACGGATCGAAGGCGAGCACGCGCATGTCCAGGCCCCGCGCGAGACGCGCCACCTGCCGCCCGATGCGGCCGAAGCCGACGAGCCCGAGCGTCTTCCCGGCAAGCTCGTGGCCGGCGAAGCGGGAGCGGTCCCAGCGCCCTTCCTTCAACGCGGCGTGCGCCTGGGGGATCGAGCGGGAGAGCCCGAGCAGAAGGCCGAGCGTGTGCTCCGCGGCCGAGACGATGGTGGACTCGGGGGCGTTGGCCACGACGATCCCACGGCGCGAGGCCGCATCGAGGTCGACATTGTCGATCCCCACGCCCGCGCGCCCGATCACCTTGAGGTTCGTCGCCTTCTCGATCAGGCCGGCGTCCAGGTGGGTGCCGCTGCGGATGATGATCGCGTCGTACTCGCCGATCCGCGCGCCCAGGTCGCCGTCGGAGTCGACGTCGACCTCGAAGCGCTCCCGCAGGAGGTCGATCCCCGCCTCGGCGATCGGCTCCCGGACCAGGACCTTCACACGGAAACGGGCTCGGCGTACGCCTCGTGCGCGGCAGTCACGGCCGCGCTGCGCTCGACGTCGGCGCCGGCCTCGACCATGGCGAGCTCGAGCGCGGTGAGCGCCGTCGTCACGTCGAAGACGTCGATGTAGCCGATGTGGCCGAAGCGGACGATCTTCCCGCGCAACTCGCCCTGGCCGCCGATGATCGTCACCCCGGAGCGCTCCCGCATCGAGAGCACGATCGAGCCGCCGTCGATTCCCTCCGGCATCTTGATGGCGGTCACGACTGCCGAGCGGTCCTCGTCCGGCGAGAAGAGCTCGAGACCCATCGCCTTGACACCCGCGCGCGCGGCGCGCCCCAGGCGCACGTGACGCTCGTAGGCGGACTCGAGGCCCTCCTCCAGGATCATCCCGAGCGCGACGTCCACGCCGAGGAAGAGCGAGATCGCGGGCGAGAAGGGGTTCTCCCCCTTCTCCTGGGCGGCGCGGGCGCGCTCCCAGTCGAAGTAATAGCGCGGGGAGGTCGCAGAGCGGGAAGCCTCGAACGCGAGCTCGGAAACGGACACGAACGCCAGCCCGGGCGGGCTCATGAGCGCCTTGTGCGAGCTCGTGATGACGACGTCGAGCCCCCAGGCGTCGGTCTCGAGCGGTACAGCAGCGAGGCTCGAGATCGCGTCCACGACGACGAGCCCGTCCGAGCCGGAGATCCTCTCCGCAACCGCCTGGACGTCGGAGACGACGCCGGTAGACGTGTCTGAGTGCGTCAGGAAGACGATCTTCGCGCCGCCCATCTTTTCGAGCTGCGCCCCGACCTCATCGGGATTCGGCGACTCGCCCCAGCCGTAGCGGAGGTGCGTGAGCTTGCAGCCGTAGACCTCCGCCTGCGCGGCGAAGCGCTCCCCGAAGAAGCCGTGCGAGACCACGAGCACCGGATCGCCGGGCGAGACCAGGTTCTGGAACACCGACTCCATCGCCCCCGTTCCCGCCGAGGTCAGGTGCACGATTTCGTTCTCCGTGCGGAACACCTGCTGCAGCCGCTCGGTCACGCGCTCGAGCGTCCCGCGGAAGTCGGGGGACCGGTGGTGGATCATCGGCGCCGCCGTTGCCGCGAGCACCTCCGGAGGCACCGGCGTCGGCCCGGGAGTCACCAGGTAGCGCTTCTCAGGCATCTTCAATGAGACTAACTCACGGCATGGAAGCACTGCTTGCATTCGCAGCCGCGCTCCTCGCGCTCCGGCTCGCCGGGGATCTCCTCGGCCGTTGGCGTACGAGACGCGCCCCGCAGCTCGCGGCCTGGGCGGCCTCGCTGCTTGCGTACGCGGTGGCGTCGGCGGCACTCGCATGGGGGGCCGCCGCCGGCTGGGACGAGTGGGCTTTCCGGGTCTACTACCTCTGCGGCGGCCTCCTCACGGCACCGCTCCTCGGCGTCGGCTCGCTCCTGCTCTCCGGACGGCGCTGGGCCGCCCCCGTCAGCTTCCTCTATACCGGTCTTGCGGTCGGGATCGCGGTGGCCGTGCCCTTGACCGCGCCGGTCACGGGCACGTCGATTCCGGAAGCTCAGGAGCACCTGGAGCTCTGGCCCGCCCGCCTCGTCGCGATCCTCGGGAATTCGCTCGGAACGCTGGCCGTCGTCGTGATCGCGCTAGCGACGATCCGCCGGCGACCCGTCGGCAACGGGCTGATCCTGGCCGGGGTGGCGGTCGCCGCGGCGGGCAGCGCGGTTGCCGGGCTCGGAGCCGCGCCCACTGCGGGCTTCATCGCCGCAGCGGCCCTACTCCTGTACGGCGGCTTCCTCTACTCGAGCGGCGAGCGCGTCTTGCTCAGCCCATCACGCCGAAGAGCTGACCGAACAGCTCGTCGAGCGGCTTCGCGTCCTTCGGAGGGCTGAAGGAGACGTCTTCGCCGAAGTCGGAGAGCTCGACGGTGACCGAGAAATTGCCGTCGGACGACTCGAGCTCCTCCGAGTCGAACTGCAGGTCCTTGGGCGGCTCGAGCGTGAGCTCGATCTTGCGGGGAAGCGCGTCTTCCTGCCCGACGTCCACGACGAGCCGGCTCGTGGCCGCCACCTGCTCGAAGAGCGCTCGGTCGTTCGCCGAGAGCTCGATGCCGGCGTCCTTCTCGACGAGGTCGGCGAAGGCCTCCGCCCGGATGCGGCCGTCGAACTCCCAGGTGGGCGCGCCGCCGAGGTTGGGGCCCTGCGCGATCTCGCCCTCGAAGAACTTCGTGAAGAGCCTGCCGAGGCCCGCGGGCGTCGTGAGCTGCGAGAGCAACGCGCTGTCCTTCTTGGCAGCCTCGTCGAACGCGTCCTCCACACCTGCGTCCTCGTGATACCAGGCGCCCATGAACCGCACGTAGAGGTCGTGCTCATCCGAGAGCACGCGCGCGCCGAGCGTTCCTCCGGGGAATGTGATCTGCGCGTCTCCGACGAGCGCCGACCTCGAGATGTCGCCTTCGAAGTGAATCCTGAGCTGCGCGTTCGTGCCCGAGATCGAGCCGCCGTCCGCATCCAGGACGACGTGCGCGCTCCCGGCCTCCTGGAGCGCGGTCAGCGCGTCCGCGGCGACCGAGTCCTGCCCGGGCGGCGAGCCGCCACCAAGCTCGTCGAAACGCTCGCCGCAGCCGGCCGAGCCGAGCACGACCACGAGTACGGCCAGAAACGCGAAAGCGGAGGCAAAGCGGCCCACGGAGCGCGTATCGGCGCGGGCGCGGCGGGACCGGAGACTCGAACGGGTACTAGAACGTGAAGCGGGTGGCGCTCTCTGGGTAGTCCTGCTCGCGCCAGGCGAAAGCGCGCTCGGGCCGAAGGGCATAGACGACCGACCCGGGATCCTCGAACCTGATCTCGAGCGTGTACTTCTCGCCGTAGGCGGCGGCGAGGCGGTCGAGCTCCTTGCGCCCCGACACCTCCTGCACCGGCCCCTCGACGATCACGACCTCGTCACCGCTCTCCAGGTGGACGACGGCGAACGGGTTCTCGGCCAAGTTCACGCCCTTACGCGAGCCGCGGGCCGTCGAGAAGTAGAAGACGCCTTCCAGCCAGAGGCCCCAGATCGGCGCCGCGTGCGGGCGGCCGGAGCTCGAAGCGCTCGCGACCCAGTAGTTGTGCGCGCGCTCGAGCCGTTCAGCGGCCCAGTCCCAGTCGAGCAGGCCCGCGCCTTCGTCGGCCGCCCAGATGCCGTAGCTCTTGTGGAACCGGGGCCGGCTCGCCTCGGGTGAGCTCACGACGAGATCTTCTCGCGCAGGCGCTCGTTCACGACGCGGGCATCGGCCTTCCCGCCTGTTTCCTTCATCACCTGGCCGACGAGGAAGCCGAGCACGCCCTCCTTGCCGGCCCTGAAGGTCTCGACCTGAGCCTGGTTCTCGGCCAGGACCTTGTCGATCACCGGATCCAGCTCGGACGCGTCCGAAATCGCCGTCTCGCCGAGGTAATCGTCGGCGGAGAAGCCCGGGTCGCCGCTGCGCTCAAGCGCTTCCGTGAAGGCTGCGCGCGGGATGCGCTCCCGCTCGGCGATCAGCTTGGCGAGCTCGGTGCCGTTCACGGCCTCGGGATCGACACCGGTCGCCGCCAGCTGGTTCATGACGACGTTCGCCACGGCACGCCGGTCGCCGGATACTCGCTCGTACAGTCGGTCGCGGCCGCTCGACACGAGCCCCTCCGCGAGGTCGAAGCCGACTTCGGTCTCGAGCCGGCGGATACGCGCCGCGGGCAGTTCGCCGATGTCGTCCATCGCCGCCGCGATCATCTCGACGGACGGCTCGACGGGGACGAGATCGGGCTCCGGGAAGTAGCGGTAGTCGTGTGCCTCTTCCTTGGAGCGCAGAGGCGCGATCGTCCCGCTGCCCGGGTCGAAGTGGAGCGTCTCCTGCACGACCTCTCCCCCGGCCTCGTAGATCTCGACCTGGCGGCGGATCTCGGCCTCGATGCCGTCCGCGACGAACTTGAACGAGTTCATGTTCTTGAGCTCGGTCTTCGTGCGAAAGTCGGTCTCGCCCGCCTCCCGGACGGAGACGTTGGCATCGCACCGAAGCGAGCCCTTCTCCATCTCGGCGTCGGAGATGCCGAGCTCGACGACGGTCTGGCGCAGCAGCTGGAGAAAGCGTCGCGCCTCGTCGGCCGAGTGCACGTCCGGCTCCGAGACGATCTCGACGAGGGGAGTACCACCCCGGTTGAAGTCGACCAGGGAGTACTCGGCGCCGGCGATGCGGCCGCCGCTTCCCCCGACGTGAATGGTCTTCGCCGCGTCCTCTTCGAGGTGCGCGCGCACGATTCCGATCTTACGGTCGCCGTCTGGCCCGGGCACGACGAACTTCCCGCCCGCACAAAGCGGGATGTCGTACTGGGAGATCTGGTACCCCTTCGGCAGATCGGGATAGAAGTAGTTCTTGCGGTGGAAGAGCGCGCGCGAGGCGATCTCGCAGCCGAGCGCGACGCCCAGCTTCACCGTCCACTCGATCGCCTGCTTGTTCGGGACCGGGAGCGTGCCGGGGTGCGCAAGGCACACGGGGCACGTGCGCGTGTTCTCGGACTCGCCCGAGACGTTCTCGCAACCGCAGAACATCTTCGTCCGCGTCTTCAGCTGCACGTGGATCTCGAGTCCGATGACCGGTTCCCACTCAGGCACGGAGCCGCTCCGGGACGAAGTCGAACGCGATTGCCTGCTCGAGCGCGTGGCCTGCGCGGAACATCAGGTTTTCCGAGAACTGCGGGCCGAGGATTTGGAGGCCGACGGGCAGCCCTTCGGAGAGGCCGCACGGGATCGAGAGACCGGGCAGCCCGGCCATGTTGGACGGGATCGTGAGCAGGTCGGAGAGGTACATGGCCAGTGGGTTCTCGGCCTTGTCCCCCACCTTGAAGGCCACCGTCGGGCTGGTCGGGCTGAGCAGAAGGTCATAGTCCTCGAAGGCGGCGGCGTGCTCCTGGGCGATGACCGTGCGCACCTTCTGCGCCTGGCCGTAGAAGGCGTCGTAGTAGCCCGCGGAGAGCGCGTACGTCCCGATGAGGATCCGCCGGCGAGGCTCGGGGCCGAAACCCTCCCAGCGCGTCCGTGAGTAGAGCGCGGTGAGGTCGCCGTCGCCGGCCGCGCGAAAGCCGTAGCGCACGCCGTCGTAGCGGGCGAGGTTCGAGCTCGCCTCCGCCGGCGCGACGAGGTAGTAGCAGGCGAGGCCATAGTCGACGGAACGCGGTAGGCGGCACTCTCCTACTTCCGCGCCGAGGCTCTCGGCGAGCTCGATCGCCTTGGCGACCGCAGCGCTCACGCCGGGCTCGATCCCCTCGGCCTCGTTCAGCTCCTTGGGGATCCCGATGCGGATGCCCTTGAGGTCCTCGGCGTCCGGGACGGCAACGGCCTCCGGCAGCTCGACCGTGGTCGAGTCGCAGGCGTCGCGGCCCGCGATCGTCGCGTAGAGGCGTGCGCAGTCGCGGACGGTCTTGGTGATCGGGCCGACCTGGTCGAGGCTCGACGCGAAGGCGACGATGCCGTAGCGCGAGACCGTCCCGTACGTGGGGCGCAGGCCGACGAGGCCGCAAAGCGACGCGGGCTGCTTGATCGACCCGCCAGTATCCGAGCCGAGGCCCCAGGGCGCGAGCCCGCCCGCAACTGCGGCAGCGGTGCCGCCGGACGAACCCCCGGGCACACGCTCGGGATCCCACGGGTTCCGGGACGGGCCGTAGGCCGAGTTCTCGGTGGACGAGCCCATCGCGAACTCGTCGAGGTTGGTCTTGCCGATGAGCGGGAGCCCGGCCTCCTTCACGCGGGTGGCGACGGTGGAGTCGAAGACGGGTACGTAGCCCTCGAGAATCCGAGAGCCGGCGGTGGTCGGGACGCCACGCGTGGTGATGTTGTCCTTGAGCGCAATGGGGACGCCGTTTCCGGGCTCCCCAACGACGTGCAGGTAGGCGTGGAGCTCGGGGTCGCGCTCACCGATCGCCTCGACGTAGGTACCGGCGAGCTCGTCGCCCGAGAGCTCCCCTGACTCGAGGAGGCCGGCCGCCTGTTCGGCCGTGAGGCGAAGGGTGTCGATCATGGGGCTATTCCTAGGGGCCACCCCACGCCACCACCCGCTTTCACGCTAACGCGGAAAAGCGCACCCGTGGCGCGTGGAAAGAAAAGGAAGCCGAACGAAATCACGACCCGACCGCCGGGACGCGGAACGCGCCTTCCACCGGATCCGGCGCATTCGCCAGCGCATCCTCGGGCGAGAGGGACGGGCGCGGCTGGTCCTCCCGCCACTCGTTGACAACCGCCAGCGGGTGCGAGGTGGGCTCGACGTCGGAGAGGTCGAGCTCCGCGACCTTCCCCACGGCTTCGAGGATGGCGCCCAGCTCGTCCCGCATGCGGTCGACCTCGCCCTCGGGAATCTCGAGCCTCGCGAGGCGCGCCACGTGCAGTACGTCTTCTCTCGTTATCGCCATACGACCTCCGGAGCGTCCAACCGAACCTTAAAAAGAGACGGGCCCCGTTGGAGGGGGCCCGTCAGCGGCTTGCTCGAACTAACTTCGGGCTAGATGACCGAAACGTTCGCCGCCTGCAGGCCCTTCTGGCCCTGAACGACCTCGAACTCGACGCGCTGCCCCTCCTGGAGGGACTTGTAGCCGTCCATCGTGATGGCCGAGAAGTGGACGAAAACGTCCTCGCCCTCAGCGCGCTCGATGAAGCCGTAGCCCTTCTCGTTCGAGAACCACTTGACGGTGCCTTCTGCCAACGTACTGCCTCCTTCACAAACAAACGACGGCCCGGCTAGGAGCCGCCGTGTAGCTACTAAACACCGCAACGTGCTGCGGCGCCCCCAGAGTAGCGTCAGTCCAGGGGGAAGGCAAGGACACCCGCCTGGTAGCGGGCGGCTTTCACGGTGTTGCGCAGAAGCGACGCAATCGTCATCGGACCGACCCCGCCTGGAACCGGTGTGAGGAGGCCCGCCCGGCCGCGGACGTCCTCGGCAACGTCGCCCACGACCTTGCCCTCGACACGGTTGATCCCGACGTCGACCACGGTCGCACCTTCGCGCACCATGTCGCCGGTGATCATCCCCGCGCGGCCCACGGCAGCGACGACGACGTCCGCCTCCCGCACGACTGCTGCGAGGTCACGCGTGCGGCTGTGACAGATCGTCACTGTCGCGTGCTCGGCGAGCAGGAGGAGGGCCATCGGCTTGCCGACGATGTTCGAGCGCCCGACGACCACCGCCCGAGCGCCGAGGAGCTCGACCTCGTACTCCCGCAGAATCTCCATGATTCCGGCCGGGGTGGCCGCCACGAACGTGGGGCTCCCCTGGAGAAGATGCCCGGCGCTGAACGGGTGGAAGCCGTCCACGTCCTTGATCGGCGCGATCGAGCGGATGATGCGGTCCTCGTCGATCTGGTCTGGAAGCGGCAGCTGGCAGAGGATCCCGGTCACGCGGTCGTCGGCGTTCAGCTCTCCGACGAGCGCAAGCAGCTCCTCCTCGGTCGTCTCCGCGGACAGGTGGTGGTCGAACGGCTCGATCCCCACCTCCCGGCACGCCTCCTGCTTGCGCTTGATGTAGATCTCGGAGGCCGGGTCGTCCCCGACGAGAACAGTCGCGAGGCCGGCCGGGCGGCCGAGCTCCTCGATGTCCTTCGCCACCTCGGCGCGGACGCGTTCGGCGAGCGCCTTTCCATCCATGAGGACAGTCACGGCGCGAAACGTTAGCCTGCCGAAGCAAATGGAGTCAGAACAGCTACCCCAAATCGAGCAGGCCGAGGACCGCTCGGCCTACGAAGGGGTCCTCCGCTACTACGAGCTGGCCAAGCGCGCCGAATGGCAGGTGCGCGACCTGCCGTGGAACGACAGGCCGCCCGTGCCCGAGTACAAGGGCAACCCGCAGAAGCTCGCGCGGCGGCGGGACATGTGGCGCTCGGTCGTCACGCAGCAGCTGCAGGCGGACGAGCTCGCCGTCGAGATGGCGACGCAGCTCTTCCGCATGGCGCCCGATCCCGAGGCGAAGCTCTACTACACGACGATGGTGCAGGACGAGTCGCGCCACACCGAGGCGTGGCTTCGGCTCGTGGACGCGGCCGGCGGCCGGGGGGAGCCCGACCCGTATCTGAACCAGCTCGCGCAGATGCAGATCGAGGCGGACACGCTTGAGGAGAAGGTCGTGAACATGCAGGTCTTCTACGAGCGGCTGATCATCCCGCGCTTCCGCCTGATCGCCCGCTCCTCGCGCGGCACGGTACTCGAGGATCTCTGCAACCGGCTCACGATCGACGACGGGATCCACCACGGGTCCGGGATGGCCTACGCGCGCGTCCTGATCGAGCAGGCGCCCGAGAAGACGAAGAAGAAGATCGTCGAGTCCTCGAACAGGATGCTGCCGATCTTCGCCCAGCACGCCCTCTGGAGACCGAAGGCGCGCGAGCTCGTCGGCGCGCTGATGCGGGACACCGACGTTCGCAGGCTTCGTGAGGACCTCGAGACCGGCGTGCGCCTCGCGACATCGCTCGGCCTCGACGTCTCCGACGTCCAGATCCCGTCCTGAGCACCTCGTCCCGCAGCCGCTGGCCGCGCAAGAACGACCCCGAGTCGATCCGCGCCCGCCAGGAGCTGCTCGGCCTCGACGGCGTGGTCACCGACCACGACCTGACGCCGCTCGCCAAGGCGACGGAGGCGATCACGGGGATCGCGGTCGTGCCCGTCGCCGTCGTCGGCCCCGTGGAGGTCGAGCTCGGCGACTACGAGCTGGAGGAGCCCGAAGGACGCCTCGTCGAGCGCGGGCGGAGCCGCGACTCCGTCTTCGTGCCGCTCGCCAACACCGAGGGCGGACTTTCGATCTCCCTCTTCCGCGGCGCCAAGGCTGCGGCCGAGTCCGGGGGCTTTCGCACCCACGTCCTCCACGACCGGGTGACGCGGGCATCTGCGTTCCTGTTCGAGTCCACGGCCGAAGCTGTTGCCTTCTCCCGCTGGATCGAGCACCAGCTCATCCCGATGCGCGACTGGCTCGAGGGCGAGCCCATCGCAGGCCTGTCGAAGCACGCGAAGCTGCGTGAGCTCGAGACGCACGTGGTCGGGCCGACCTGCCACGTCCTCTACGCCTACACGACCGGCGATGCGGTCGGGATGAACATGATCACGCGCAACTCATACGCGCTGAACCAGGGGTTCGTGCTCGAGAACACGCCTGTGAAGCCGAAGCGCGCCGTCCTCGAGGGAAACATGGGCGGCGACAAGAAGCCGTCCCACCGCTACTTCGAGGGTGGCGGGCACGGGAAGACGGTCATCGCCGAGTGCACCCTCACCGAGGAGGCAGTGCGGCGCGTCCTCAAGACGACGCTGGATGACCTCGTTGACCTTGCCTTCGTGGGCACGCATGGCGCCGTCGCCTCGGGAATGCAGTCGGTGGCCTTCACGCCTGCGACGGCGATCGCCGCACTCTTCATCGCAACGGGGCAGGACGTCGGCATGGTCGGCACCAGCTCGATGGCGCACGGCACGGCCTACAGGGTCGAAGGCGGGCTGCATGCGACGATCCGCCTCCCGGGGCTCGAGGTGGCGACCATCGGGGGCGGCACGACGCTCCCCTCCGCGAGCGCGTGGCTCGACCTCCTCGGCTGTGCAGGCGCGGGCAAGGTCTATCGCTTCGCGCAGATCGTGGCGGCGGCGACGCTCGCCCTGGAGATCTCGGCCTCGGCGGCGATGGCCACGGCGGGCTCGGAGAATTTCTACAAGGCCCACTTCGAGCGGGGCGGCCTGCGCTGAACCGCATTCCGCCGCACCACGACCCTTCGTGTTGGGGTTGCGGCGACAACCCGGACGGCATCCACCTCCCCCTCCCGACCGAGGAGGGCGTCGACCGCTACGAGGCGGCGTTTTCGTTCGGCGAGCGCCACCAGGCCGCGCCCGGGATCGTCCACGGCGGACTCGTCGGCGCTGCTCTGGACGAGGCGTGCGGGCTCCTCGCCACGTGGCACCGCTTCCCGTGTGTAACCGCGCGCATCTTCGTCCGCTATCGCCGGCCCGTACTGATCAACAGCAAGCTCGCGGTCTCCTCCTGGGTGACGGAAAGCCGTGGCCGGCGCATCCACATCGACGGAGATCTGCGCCTCGACGGGGAAGTCCTCGCCGAGGCCCGCGGGGCCTTCCTGCACGTGCCGCTCGAGCACTTCCTGGCGAGCCCGGAGGGGCAGGCTGCGGGCGAGGCCTGGCGGGGGCGACTTCACTCCGACGGGGAATAGCGCGTCGCGCGGATCCGAAGATGATGCGAGACGTATGGAGCGATGTGAGGGCTACTACCGCCTCGAGAACCGACGGTGCGACCGCACGGCGACCCGGGATGTGCGCGCGGCCGACGGGCAGTACTACCAGGTGTGCGAGTACCACTCGCGCCAGACCTGGACTGCGAGCGTGGCCCACTGGCACGGCGACACGGAGCTCCGATCCTCCGCGCCGACGCCTGTTCGCCCCTCGCCGGCCCGGCCGCGATCCCTTGCGCTGAGTCCGGTCGATTAGAACGAGGCGGCGGTCCCAAGCCGCCGCCTCGGCCGGCAGAAGGCCATTGCCCCTCGAGCGGCCGCTGTGGTAGACCGGAGGGCTCCACGAAAGGAGCCCGATGGCGACCGTCCCCAAGCCGTATGCCCTTGACCACCGCGACGCCCTGGAGTACGAGCCCGACATTATCGACGGTGTGCAGGTGGGCGAGTTCCGCCAGGTGAGCACCGCGGCCGAGAACGCGCTCGAGGCAGGCCTCTGGCGCAGCGACCCCTCCACCGAGGACTACGTCTTCGAGGTCGACGAGGTCTTCCTCGTGCTCGAAGGCTCCGTCGAGATCGACCTCCCGGACACCGGCGAGACCGTCTCGATGCGCACGGGAGACATCGGCTACTTCGATGCCGGCACGCGCTCGGTCTGGCGCATCTCCGAGCCGTTCAAGAAGTTCGTCGTCCTCGCGAAGGCGTAGACGTGCCAGCCGCGCCGCTCCCGCCCGGGCTCCTCGCCTTCCTGGCCGGACCCCGGCAGGCAGTCGTCGGCACCGTGCGCGAGGACGGCTCTCCCGTGACGACCGCGTGCTGGTACGGGCTCCGTGACGACGGCCGAGTCCTGCTCTCGATGGACCAAGACAGCCACCGCCTGAGGCACCTACGGGGCGAGCCGCGAGTCGCACTCACCGTGCTCGGCGACAACTGGTACAACCAGCTCTCGCTGCTCGGGCGTGTCGTGGAGATTCGTGAGGATTTCGGGCTCGCGGACATCGACGCGCTTTCGCTGCGCTACTTGGGCGAGCCTTACGAGGACCGCTCCTACACGGGCGTCAGCGTCCTCT
>JAICVP010000232.1 GCA_025935275.1 Thermoleophilia bacterium | reverse complement strand
CCGATCACGACCACGTTCCGCCCGCCGATCAGGCGAACGCCGCCAACCGCGCTGACATCCCCGATCTGGACCACATAATCCTTGCCCGGCGCGAGGTTGAACTGGCCGCCTTCGGGGCCGACCTCGATCGTCGTCGGCAGCCTCAACGTCGGCGGAGCCCACGTGAGCTTCTCTCCGGCCGGGTCAGATGCCGGCTCGCCGGTGTCCGAGGTGCTGACGACGAAGCCGTCGGTGCGCGGCCTGAGGAGGAGAGGGCCGGAAGCCTGGAAAGCGCGCGTGAGCGCCGACCAGTCGCGCCTGATCCCATGCCGTGTCCGCTGTCGCTTCGCCTTCGATGCGTTGCTCACCTCGTAGGCAAGCGAGTTGCACTCACCGGAGGCGAGGACGGCAGACTCGACGGTCGTGAAGGCACGCCACCCGTCGCCTGGCTGCATCTGGATCCGGTGCCCAATCCTGCGTCCATCGACCTTGACGGACCACCGGCTGGGATGGCGCTTGCCCGAGACCACGGAGACCGAATGCCTCTGTGAAGGCTTCACATACCGGTACACCTCGCGTTCCTTCACCGGCTGTCCCGGGCGGTGAACCTGGTAGACCAGGCTGATCTCGCTCTCCGAATGAGCGATGAGGCCGACCCGGATGGCGCGAGACGACGCCCCGGAAACCGTCTTGGGATCGCCCACACCCACCCAGCTCGCCGCCCAGCCGCTCTGGATCGCCGGCAGCTGCAAGGGCTCCAGCTTGGCGTGAACACCTGCAAGCGGATTCGTGCTGACGAGCCCGGAATACGAGAGGCCGGGATCGCAGGTCGTCTGCGCCCACGCGGACGGCGCGAGAACGAGACACGCGGTCGCTAGCACTCCGACGAGCGCCCGTTTGCACTGGGCGACCTGCAAGGAAACCTCCGGGTCGATTGCGGCGTGCGGGGGGAGCCCGCAGGCCGATAATCGTCCGGTCCTTTCGGGTCGCTAATCCCTCGTTCTTGTTATGGAGCGGTGCTGTGGCGGAATCGCCACATCGAGGGATGCTTTTGGTTATTCCGCGGAAAGAAGCGGTGAGCGCGGGTTGAGCTCGCGGCCCCGCTCGAGGCTCTCGCGGGCCTGCTCGATGAGGCCGCTCTTCGTCTCCAGCCTCGCCTGCACGAGCCAGAGGCGCCAGTCGACCGGGTCGCGTTCGATCGCCTGCGCGATTGCCGCACGCGCTTCGGGCAGCTGTCCGGCCTGCTCCCGCACGAGCGCGATCTGAAGGTACGGCGAGGCGGCCCACGGCTGGATCGACTTCGCCGCGAGGGCGTCGTCGAGCGCCTTCTTGGTGTCGTTCGCCGCCGCGGCGTCCTGGCTGTGGCGGATGGACATCGTGGCGAGCAGGGGAATCCCCTCTGCGACGATCAGGGCCAGGGCGACGAGGACCGCCAAGGCTCCGACGAGCGGACGACGCCTGCGCTCGACCGCGAAGGGGGTGGGCGGGATGGTGCTCGGCCCGGTGAGCAGTCCGAACGCAACCATCGCGACCACGCTCACGGCGGTGAGCTCCCACATCCAGTCGATCCCTGCCTCGAGCAGGTACCCGGCTGCTACCGCCAAGAGCGCAGCCACGGCAGCTCGCTGCTCGTCCTCCTCGCCCAGGAGACGGCTCGCACCGACCGCGACCGAGGTGACGAAGAACCCGAGGAGGAAAACCAGCCCGACGACCCCCAGCTCGCCCAGGGCCTCGACGTAGAGCGAATGGGCGTCACGGACGAAGAAGGAAAGCTCTCCGTGTTGCGCCCACCACGCTTCGTACGATCCCGCGCCCTCGCCGTGGACGGGCTCCTCCTTGAACTCGTCGACCGCGGCCGTCCAGAGCTGCCAGCGGCCGTTGCTGCTTCCGCTGAGGAGATGCGTGTGGATCGACTCGTTCAGGTTTGCGGGGGTCTGCTTGAAGTCCTGGAAGCGCTGCACCGGATGGGCGGCCGCGATGCCGACCGCGATCGCAGCTACGGCGAGGATCGCGATTCCTGCGGTGAGAGCCCTCGGCAGCGGTCCAGGCGAGCGGAGGAAGCGGGAGGACATCCCGTACACGACGCCGGCTCCAACGCAGATCAGGACGAGCCACACGGCCGCGCTCCGCCCTTGGTCCTCGGCGAGAGCCGAGTCGAGTGGATGGTCGACGAGCTCAGGCCGGCGTGAAAACACGAAGAGTGCGAGGGCGGATGCGGCCGCTCCGACCGAGATTGCGCCGAGAACCGCCCAGCGCCTGCTCGTCAGGAGGAAGAAAACGATCACTGCGAACAGCGCGGCAAGCGACCCGCCTCGCGAAGAGCTGAGGTAGATGACCGAGACGAGCACGGGCACCGGGGCGAGCGCGAGGCCGCGGAGCGCCGAGTTGCGGAGCGTCGCCGCCGCATGAAGGAGGAGCGGAAGGCCGAGGGCCATGAAGGTGGCCAGGCCGTTCCAGTAGTCGACCGGGAAGCTCAGTCGCCGCTGCGCGGCAGGAAAGAGCTGCGCAAGGGTTTCGGTCTGGCCGAAGAGGTGCGGGAAGAGCCGGCTCACGAGAGCGACGATCCCGACCGCCGCGATGCCCGCCGCCATTCCGTCCATCCAGCGCCGGTACATGCGGCCCGGGGCGAGCACCGCGAGCCCGAAGACGGTCAGGTAGAGGACGACGCGGTCAGCCTCGTTGAAGCTCTGCTCCGCGCTGTCGGACCAGATGAGCGAGAGGCCGGTCCAGACGGCATACGCCGCCAGGAAGCCTCCGGCCACGATCGCTCCCCTGGGAATTCGCTCGACCGGCCAAAGGCGAACCGCCACGGCGACCACGATGCCCCAGAGGGCGATGATCGCGATCGTGTGCCTGTTGGTAAGCGCGTAGCTGCCGCCGTCCGCCCCGATGGCGAAGATCGCGATCGCGATGACGAGGAAAGCCGCGACGTTGGCGGCGATGGGAGAAGTAAGGATTTGTTTGTTCAGGTTGAGCTATCTCCCGGGTGAAGCTACTGTGAGACCCCTGACCTAACGCACCCCGGGGCCCTGGTCAGGTTGCTGCGGTATCGCCCAATCATGCTCATTGTGAGTTTCAAGCGTTCGCTCATGCTGTCGGCCGTCCTTCTTGTGGCGGCTCTGGCCGGCACTGCCGGACAGGCATCGGCATCCATCAAGACCGGGGTTTACGACCTCTTCACGTTCGCGAGCCCGAGCCAGCGCACCGACGCGCTGCAGAAGACGCGCGACGCAGGCGCCAACCTCTCCAAGGCTCTCATTAAGTGGCGGAGCATCGCTCCGAGCAGTGAGCCCGCAAATCCGACCAATCCGAATGCGGGCTACAACTGGGCAGTCCCGGATGCGTTCGTCAGCGCAGCGAGGTCAAGAGGGCTCGAGCCGGTACTGACCATCTTCCAGGCGCCTAGCTGGGCGTCCGGGTCGAGGGTGTCGAGGAACGGCTATGACGGGGTGAACATGGTGAGCACGTCGAAGTTCCACGACTTCGCGGTTGCTCTGG
>JAICVP010000210.1 GCA_025935275.1 Thermoleophilia bacterium | reverse complement strand
GACCAGCACGAAAGCCTCCAGCGATGTCCTAACGGCGCGGAGCGGAGCGATGATCCGCCCTTTGGCAGTGAGCAGCAGGGCAGGCTTTGCCGCTCCGACCTCGAGGTTCGCGACCTCGTTCGAGAGCATGCGCTCGAGGAAGTCCTCGGCGTCTGGGCCTGCCACTTCCACATAACCCCGGTCGACGCGATACGGCTTGCCGTTCGCCCCCTGTGCGCTCACGAATTCAGTGTACGGATCTCTTCTCGGTTTCTGAATCGCTTGGCCGCCGCAAAGCGCCTCGCAGAGGCGTATAGTCGCCCCGCCTTTACTCCGCGGACATAGGGGAGGGACCTATGAGGAGATGGACACTTCTGGGGGCGCTAGCCCTCGCCTTCGGCGTGCTTGTCGGCGTTGCCGCCGCCTCGACGCCGGGAGCCGATGTGAAGCTCACGCACGACGCGACCGACCCCGGCTACGTCAGCTCGTACACGATCGCAACGGGGACGCCGTACACGGACGCAACGCTCGCCGAGTGCTCGCGCTCGCGCGGACGCCAGAACGAGCCCGCAGTAGCAGTGGACCCGAGAAACACGAAAGTGATCCTGGGCTCTTCGAATGACTATTGCGGCGTCTACAACACGAACGACGCAGACAACCACCCGATCCCGGTCGGCCCGATCTGGCTCGGCTACTACCGCTCGGAAGACAGCGGCAAGAACTTCACCAGCTCGCTCGTCCCGGGGTACCCGGACGACACGTCGCCGTACGGGCGCATCGCCAAGCGGCAGGTGCGGACGGCCAGCGCCGGTGATCCGGTCATCGCCTGGGACGCCCAGGGCCGGGCGTTCTTCGGCTCGGAGAGCTCGGACGATCCCGCCGGCACGCCGAAGACCTTCGGCGACGTCTGGGTCGCGACGTACGACAACCCGAACGGACCAACCGGCGACCCGCAGAACGACGGGAAGCGCTATCGCCAGACCGTCGTCGTGAAACGCGGATCGTCGGCTCCGAACCTGCTCGGGATCTTCAACGACAAGACGACCATCGAGGCCGACCACAACTCGGATGGCCGCTGCGACAACAACGTCTACTTCTCGTGGTCGCGCTTCAGCGGCAACCGCGGAGGCGTCGGGATCTACTTCTCGCGCTCGACCGACCACGGCGCCACGTTCACGACGCCCGTCAAGGTCTCGCAGACGATCTCCGACGTGCAGTTCCCGGACATCGCGGTGACGGGGAACAGCAACATCTACCTCGTCTTCCGCAGCTTCGACTCCGGCCGCGGGCACGAGGGGAACGAGTTCTACTACGTCCGCTCGACCGACTGCGGACGGACGTTCACGCGTCCGATCTTCCTGCAGGACTTCATCGAGAACGATGCGCAGGACATGGCCGACCCGGAGGAAGCTCCGACACAGTCCCAGCCCGATGATCCGGCCGGCGAGGAAGAGCCGGAGGCCGAGGGCAACGCCCGCGACTGCGGCGATTTCGATGCTCACTGCGAGTCCGGCTTCACGTTCTTCCGCCGCGACACGCAGCCGCGTGCGACCGCCGACCAGTTCGACACGGCGAATCCGAACCGCTTCTTCGTCGTCTACGACGCGACGAAGCCGGGAACGGAAGCTCCGACCGGCTCCACCTACGGGACGATCGAGTCCGGTGAAGGGAGCCAGGCCGCGATCTTCTTCCTGCGCGTCAACGGGATGAACGGGTCGAAGTTCGGGCCGACGCTGATCGACGACGAGGAGACCGGGCATCAGATCTTCCCGGACATCTCGGCGGACAATCCCGACCAGGCGTCGCGTGGAACCCTGCACACGATCTGGTGGGACTCCCGCAACGACGCGTGCTACAGCGTCACGCGGCCGATCGGCAACTGCGAGAACCGCTCGACGGTGCCGTCCCTGGATGCATGGGGGGCGACCTCGTCGAACTTCGGGGGCAGCTGGACGCCGACGCGCGTGAGCAACTTCACGAGCAACCCGAACTACGAGCAGTTCTCCGACCGCACCGTGCCGTTCGCGGGCGACTACCTCTACGTCAGCTCCGTGAACGACTTCTCGTACGGGGTCTGGACGGACTGGCGGAACACCGTCCAGGGTGACGATCCCCGCGAGGCGGGCGAAGAGGACGAGGACGGCGCCACTGCCGACGTCCTCCAGTGCCGCGTCTTCGAAGACGGGGCGTGGAGCGGCGACCGCTGCCCGCGCCTCGGCGGCATCGATCAGAACATCTACGGCGACTACACGCCGTAGCGAGAAGACTCACCGGAACGAGAAAGGGGCGCCGCGAGGCGCCCCTTTCGTCTTGCCGGAAGCCTTGCGGCTTCTTACATCATCCCGCCCATGTCGGGCATGCCCGCCCCGGCGCCGGCCGGAGACTTCTCGGGCACCTCGGCGACGACGGCCTCGGTCGTGAGGATGTTCTTCGCGATCGACGCAGCGTTCTGCAGCGCCAGGCGCGTGACCTTGGTCGGGTCGATGATCCCGGCCTTGACCAGGTCCTCGTAGTCGCCCGTGTCGACGTTGAGCCCGTGGCCCTTCGTGCCGGTCCGGATCTTGTCGACGACGATCGAGCCCTCGAGCCCGGCGTTGTCGGCGAGCTGGCGGATCGGCTCCTCGAGCGCCCGAGCGACGATGTTGGCGCCTGTGCGCTCGTCGCCCTCGAACTTGTCGAGCGTGATCGCCGCGACGGCATTCAGGAGAGCGACGCCGCCGCCGGGCACGATGCCCTCCTCGAGGGCGGCCCGAGTGGCCTCGAGCGCATCCTCGACGCGGTGCTTCTTCTCCTTCATCTCCGTCTCGGTAGAAGCGCCGACCTTCACGACGGCGACGCCGCCGGAGAGCTTGGCGAGGCGCTCCTGGAGCTTCTCGCGATCGAAGTCCGAGTCGGTGTTTTCGATCTCGGCCTTCAGCTGCTTGATCCGACCCTTGATGGCGTCGGACTCCCCGGCGCCGTCGATGATCGTCGTCGAGTCCTTGTCGATGACGATGCGGCGGGCGCGGCCCAGCTGCGAGAGCTTCGTGTTCTCGAGCTTGAGACCCATCTCCTCGGTGATGACCTCTGCACCGGTGAGGATGGCGATGTCCTCGAGCATGCGCTTGCGGCGGTCACCGAAGCCCGGCGCCTTGACGGCGACGGCCTGGAAGGTGCCACGCAGCTTGTTGACGACGATGGTGGCGAGAGACTCGCCCTCGACGTCCTCGGCCACGATGAGCAGCGGCCGTCCGGCCTGGATGACCTGCTCGAGCACCGGCAGGAGATCCTTCACCGCACCGATCTTCTGGTTGGCGACGAGGACGAACGGGTCCTCGAGTACCGCCTCCATGCGCTCGGGGTCGGTGATCATGTACGGGGACAGGTAGCCCTTGTCGAACTGCATGCCCTCGGTGAACTCGAGCTCGAGGCCGAGGGTCTGGCCCTCCTCGACGTTCACGACGCCGTCCTTGCCGACCTTCTCGATGGCGTCGGCGATGACATCGCCGATCTCGCGCTCGCGCGAAGAGATCGTGGCGACGCGGGCGATGTCCTCCTTGCCGGAGATCTCCTTGGACTGGGTCTGGAGATTCTCCGTCACGGCCTCGACCGCGTTCTCGATGCCGCGCTTGAGACCCATCGGGTTCGCGCCTGCGGCGACGTTCTTCAGGCCCTCGCGGACGATGGCCTGGGCGAGAACCGTGGCGGTCGTCGTGCCGTCGCCGGCCTTCTCGTTCGTCTCGGTCGCAACCTCGCGAACGAGCTGCGCGCCCATGTTCATGAACTTATCTTCGAGCTCGATTTCCTTCGCGACGGTGACGCCGTCCTTGGTGGTGCGCGGAGCGCCGAAGGACTTTTCGATCACGACGTTGCGGCCCTTCGGACCGAGCGTGACCTTCACTGCGTTGGCGAGGATGTCGACGCCAGCGAGCATACGCTCACGCGCGTCTGATCCGAAATTTACAACTTTAGCTGCCATTGG